>JBCCZW010000044.1:0-13275 GCA_039186805.1 Verrucomicrobiota bacterium | reverse complement strand
CGATGTGTATGTCGTCTCGAATGACGCCGCTGTATTTATGATTATGCGTTTGGGATTTGTGGAGATCGAGGGTAACGATTCGCAGGTCTCCTCTAAGTTCCAAGCCGTTGTCGACGAGTTCCGCTAATACGAAATGGTTGGTTATAATGGTTTCGACTTTTTCGGTTCGCAGCCATTGGGAGACTTGCTCGCACTGCTTTGTGTCGTCGATTATCAGTTCCTTCGCGGTATCGAAATCTGGATGGAGGTCGCTGTAGGTCGCGAAGGCGGCTTGCGGCCTGAGTCCAGACCGATTGTTGTTCCGCCTAATGTTCAAGAATCCAGGTCTTTCGTATCCATTCTCGCGACATTTATCCAAGGCGAGTCGCATGGACTCGAATGAGTTTTCCAAGATGCAGTCCAAGCGAGGCTTCGCGATGAACCGCCCCCAACTGATTACGGAGAAGTCGTCCCAATCGAGATCGGGTTCTTCCAGGTCGAGGTTGTTGAAAACCGGTCCGATAATGATTCCTTTGATGCCCTTCTCCTTGAGGATTCTCGAGTGCTCTCGGCTACTCAATTTTGGATCCCAGCTGTAGTGAATGCATGAATACCCAAATTTTGCAGCTTGGGCTTTGGCGGCTGGAATGACCCCGCTCCAATGAGGGAGTAAGAGGTCGCTCGAGACGAGCGCGATACCAATGGGCTTGGTCGTTTGGCTCGATTTTCTCGTGTAGTTGGAAAGTACCGACTTCACGGGGTCTAACGAGTAACCCATTTCATTCGCGATCCTTTTGACGCGTTGTTGAGTTGCCCTGCTGATATTCGAAGCTTCGCGAAGGGCTCTGCTCGCAGTCGAAGGGCTGACTCCCGCCGCTTTGGCGAGGTCCCGCATGGTCACTGGTCTTTGGTCTTTCCAGTTCATTGAGGCATGACTCTCAGTTCGCCGATGCGAGAAAGGCCATCGGTCCAGCCGTTATCGGAGAGTAGGTCTTTTGGAGAGTCGGGTACTCCGAAGTTGCCGTGCGTTATATGATCATTCAATACGGCGATCGCGTTTCTTGCGATCTGGTGGTCGTCTCGGGTAACGCCGCACAAGTTGTTCTTCAGTTGCTGGGATTTCCAGATATCGAGAGCGATGAAATTCAATTCATTTGGGATGCTTGGGGCATGTGCGGCAAGATGTTCGATAATGTAGCTGTGAGACAAGATCGTATCCAAATTCTGGGTTTCGATCCATTTGCAAGCGCTATCGAGGCACTGTTTATTTACGATTTTCTCGACGAAAAGCGGTTTCACTCGATTTTCCTCCTTCTGTGTTTGCATGTGAAAACAGTAGGCGGATCGGAGACGGTCTGCGGTGTGAAAGTTGATGCGTTGGGTCGATAGTAGTCCGGGACGTCTGCCGCCGCGTTGCGTTGTTTTATCCAGAGCCATCCTTATGCCTTGAAAAGGGTTGTCTCCGACTGAGTCTAGCTTAGGGCGATGAACGAATCTTCCAAGCGTGACGGTAGCGAAATCGGACCAGTTTATCTGAGGCGTTTCCTGTTCAAGCGAATCGGTAAGCGGACCCAGAACAATGCCCTTTATGCCGCGAGACTTTAATATGTTCGAGTGTCGCTTCGCTGAAATTTTCGGGTCCCAGAGGTAGGTTTCGCAATCATAGCCTAAGCGATTGGCGGCTTGAGCAAAGCTGAGCGCGAAACGTTCTATGTAGCCTCCGCTTTGCGGTCCTGCGACGACTGCGATTCGAGCGGAGCTTTTATGACGGATCAGCTGGTTGCGGTAGCGCATCAGCGCAGTAACGATTGGATCGGGAGTGTAGCCCATCTCATCTGCGAGTTTTTGGATGCGAGCGCGGGTCGACTTCTTTATTTGAGGCGAACCTCTTAGGGCTCGCGAAACCGTAGTGTGCGAGACGCCTGCTCTCTGGGCAATGTCTACGAGGGTGGTGCGTTTGGTGCTTTCGTTCATCAGCGCAACAATGTGCTGGAATTTTGGGGTCGCTTGAGACTGGTAGCTTCGAAAAGGGGTAGTGAAAGGGTATGAACAATGTTCGAAGCAGTGATAGGATGTGTCATTCGATTGGGTTTTGTCGAGCACGTTTTGATCTATATGATTAAGTAAGATCAACCTAAGGCTTTGAAGGGAAAAGAGTTAAGACTCAAGAAGGAGCTAAAAAAAGATTGCAAACCTGGGTAAGGGGAAGACTCGTGCCGCTTGCGAAACGAAGCCGAGACTGTCACCTACTCATGCAACAATGTGCGAAGTCAGTCGGTAGATAATGCGTGATGCTCCCCTAGCTTCGGTGTCATCAGTGCCGAGGCGTCGTTCCGCCCGATTGATCTCTTACTTCAATGGGAGCGGCGGCCCTGAGCACATCCCCAAACCTATACATAACGAACTATGAACGAACATTACGCGTTAGATAAAGCGCGCCTTTTTGGAGGCGCATTTCGCCGCTGTTTTGCGGCTGCATTAGCCCTGGCTAGCGTATCTTCTGTAGCATTCGCGCAAGACGATGATGAAGAAGATGAAATTTTCGAGCTGTCGCCATTTCAGGTAGATGGGTCTCAAGATGATGGATACAGAGCTACCAGCACGCTGGCGGGTTCTCGGATTCGAACGGACCTGAAGGATGTCGGATCGGCAATTACCGTGGTAACGAAAGAGTTTCTCGAGGATGTCGGAGCCATCGATAATGAAACTCTTTTGGCGTACACGCCTAGTACTGAAGTGGGAGGCACCTTCGGTAACTACACGGGCGTTGGAAATGGTATCAGCATCAATGAGCGCGGCAATTTCAACAATCCTAATTCGAACACCCGCGTTCGCGGTCTGGCCGCGGCCGACAATACGCGCGACTACTTCATTTCGGATATCCCCTGGGATGGTTTCATTGTCGATCGCGTCGATATGCAGAGGGGTCCGAATGCGATTCTGTTCGGATTGGGAAGTCCGGCAGGTATCGTAAATGTAACTACGCATGACGCTGTATTTGCAGATCAAGGACGAGCGGAAGTGCGAGTTGGCAGCTATGGCAGCCTGCGTGGTACCGTGAGGAAGAACTTCGTCATTCTCGAGGACGAACTAGCGGCTAAAGTCGCGGTAGTAAGCGACCAGCAGAAGTTTCGCCAAGACCCGGCATTCGATGACGACAACCGGGCGTACCTTGCGTTTAAGTGGAAGCCTTCTTTTTTGAATGGCGAGCGTACTCGATTCACCGCGAAGGCGAATTACGAAAATGGCAGCATTACTAGCAATCGTCCGCGCACGGTGACTCCGCAGGACAACATTACGCCTTTCTTCAATCCTGTGGGCCGCGTAGGCGCCGACCCTGAGAGTGGGGTTTACGAGCTTGGCACTTTTCCCGACACTCCTGGTTTGGGACGAATGACCTTCCATCCTGCGGATGTTCGCAATGCTTCCAAGGGCTTAGGTTTCAATCAGATTGGCAAAACGGTTGAAGTCTTGGGCGAGGACGTTGCTAACCCCTACTACATCCCTGCTATCGGCAACTACGGTCAAGTATTCGGAGGCCCGGTCTTCTTTTTCGACTCGGTTGACAGCACTGCTCTCAGCAGCGTGATGGTAACGGAATTCAATGATCGCGGAGGCCTCAATTCTACGGGAGGTATTGATGGAACGATTGATGGAAACGATTACACTCGATTGACCTCAGTCGCCGACTACGCGGATTACGCGGGGCAGAATGGAGCGAATTTGGAATGGGCTCAGTTCGGGCAGTACAAGAATGCTCATTTGAGCGATCCTTCGATCTTCAACTTCTACGATCTGCTCTTCGATGGGCCCAACAAGAGCGAGTGGGCGGATTGGGATGCGATTACCGCTTCCATCGAGCATACGTTTTTGGATGGAACGGTTGGATACGAGTTGGCCTTCTTCGATCAGACCTACACCGACGGACGGGTAGGGATCACGGGTTTCAACGATAGTATATTTATCGATACGAATAGCCATCTGACAGATGGATCGGTGAATCCGAATGTGGGCCGTCCTTTTATTTCCGATTCCGCGGAAGGCGGAAATCGCGTTTTCAGATCCGAGCGCGAGTCGATTCGTTTTACGGCTTACGCGGAGCATGATTTTACGAAGAAGAACGACAATTGGCTAACCCGTTTGGTGGGCTTGCATCGCCTTACCGGACTGAAGTCCACTGAGAGCCGTTTCACGGATAGCCGCGATTTCCATCGATACCGCATGGAAGATGCGTATTACGAGAGAACGGGCGACCCGAGATGGGTGGGATCATCAAACTTGGTAAACACCAGTCATTACATCGGTCCTTCACTTCTGAACACTCCCTCAGCTAGCGGATTGAATTTATCCAACGTGACGTCTGCGCACGAGTTGCCGTCTTCCGTTTCGGTATATATGTTCGATTCTACGTGGAATTCCACGGTCGATCCGGGAGCGGATTGGGATAACGCGGGCAGCTTGTCTACCCAGTCCGAGAATCCGGCAAACTATGTGGGATGGACTAGTTACGAGTTTGGGGTGTTGAATGCTCTGGAAGGAAACAACATGGATCAGATGATTTCCTCGGGCAACCTGTCGGAGTACGAAGTGGAATCTGAAGCAGCCGTTTGGCAAGGCTGGCTTTTAAATGGAGCAGTTGTTGGGATGTACGGTTGGAGAGAAGACACCTTGGACACCTGGAATGCGAACGCTCCAGAACTGCCGAACGGCTACCGTGACGTGAGCCCTGGCGCTTACAACTTGGATTTCGATGCTACCCAGGAAGGCGGCGAGTCGACTAGCTACAGTCTGGTAGCTCACATCAATGAACTGCCCGGTATGGATTGGCTGCCGTTCGAAATGAGCGCCAGTTACAGCTCGTCTGAGAATTTCCAGCCAGGCGCGGGTCGCCGCGATATGTTCGGCCAAGAGCTTCCCGCTCCATTTGGCGAGACGACTGACAAAAGCCTTTACCTGGCCACTAAGGACAACAGATTCTCGCTGAAGATTACCGATTACGAAACCTCCGTTAACGAATCGGAGTCTTCCTATATCGACGGCACTTGGTTTGTGGGTCGTTTTGTAGCTTGGGGCGAAAACTGGCGAAATGTTTACGCTTACAACATCACCAACGGGTTTTCCGATGATGACGAATTCATATCCGATGGTACGGATAATCTTGGTTGGCGTTACAATCTCCAAGGTCCTGACGGCTCTTTCGATCAAGCTTTCGAAGACAAGGCGGTTTCCGATTGGCGCGATTTCACGAATGCGATCGCAGAGGAGTTTCCTACCTATTTCGACGCTTGGAGTATGCAGGGTATCGGCACTGAAGTGAAGGAGTTCAACAGTTCAGATCCTGCGGGTTTGACGTATACGCAGAACGCGATTTCCAGCGGTACCGAGTTCGAGTTTAACGCAAAGCTCTCGGATAATTGGGACATTACGATGAATGCTTCAAAAACGGAAGCGGTCCGCAACGACGTCGGCGGAGCTGCAATGATCGAGTGGGTGAACTTCGTTGATCGTTGGTTTGAAGAAACCAATGCGGGCGACATTCGCATCTGGTCTGCAGGCGGTCCTACGATCAAGAATGAGTGGAACAACACTTTCCGCTCCAGCTACTCGCTCACCGAGTTGCTCGAGGGCACTGCGACGCCGGAAATTCGGGAATGGCGGTTTAATGCCTGGACGCGTTACAAGCTTACTGAGGGTCGCTTCAAGGGAGTCGAATTCGGCGGCGGAGCCCGTTGGCAGGATGAGATCATCCTCGGCTACCAGCCTGAGTTGGATGCGGAGGGAAGAGTGACCTATGATTTGAACACTCCTTACGTGGGTCCTGACGAGCTGGCCATCGATTTTTTCGCTAACTACAGCAAGAAATTGGAAAACGGCATGAGATGGAAAATCCAGATCAATATCCGCGACCTTTTCGCGGATGACGATTTGATTCCGCTCTCGACTCAAGCTAACGGTGATTGGGCAGCGCTGCGGATACCGGCCGAGCGTACGTGGTCGCTGACTAACACCTTCGAATTCTAGTTGGGCTTAGCTAGAGAATTAAAGCTCACGACAGGTGGGTTAGCGTTCTGAATCCTTTGAACTTCGAGACGTCCTTCGCAATTGCGAAGGGCGTCTTTTGTTTTGGATGGAAGATGAGGATGAAGAATGAGGATAGAAGCTATTGGGGCTTAATCGTTTCGAGGGCTCGCCTTGCTTGGCGGTTGCGGGGGCGCTTTTCGGGTTTAAAGGAGCTTGGGGCATTTTTTGGCGAAACCTGAGCTGGGTATTTGCCGTTAAAGGGGTGTTGGGTCACAATAGGGGGCTTGGCTAAATAACTGGGGAGTACCCCTTTAGAGCAAATATTCCATCATCATGGCACTACGCGTTTTTTCCCGATTTTCCCTGCGCATTGCGCTTACTTTTGGTTTTGGAGCCCTGAGCGTCGCCTACGCCGGAAGCTCGAGTTCGAAGGAAACTCTCAAGGCGGCGAAGAAGATCGACAGCTTCATCGAAGAGGCGCTTGGGGAGCAGGGAATGGAGCGAGAGGCTCTGGTCAGCGACGAGACCTTCGCGCGAAGGATTTATTTGGACATCGTAGGACGGATTCCGACCTACAGCGCGGTGAGTTCTTTTTTGAGGGATAAGTCAGCGTCAAAGAGGGGAGACTTGATCGACTCGCTTTTAGATTCGAGTGGTTATGCGAGCCATTTTTATAATTACTGGGAGGACGTACTGCGGATTCAGTCACGGGATCGCCGGACGATTATGGTTTCCTATCAGGATTGGATAAAGCAGTCTTTGGCGGACAATAAACCCTACGATGAATTCGTGAGGGAGCTCATTTCCGCGACGGGTTATGTTTGGGATGAGCCCGCGGTCGGTTATTACCTGCGCGATGCGGGGATGCCGCTCGATAATATGTCGAACACGGCGCAGGTTTTTCTGGGTACGCGGATGCAGTGCGCTCAGTGTCATGACCACCCTTTCGATTCTTGGACGCAGTTGGAGTACTACCACATGGCGGCTTATACGTTTGGTGTACAGTCGGCCTATGGCGGATACCGGAAAGTCCCCGAATTTATGGAGTTTCAGCAGGCGGCTCGCCAGATTCGCTTGGCAGAGATAAAGGCGAGCGGGGAAGATCCGAGAAATGCTCGCGGAGGGTACAGAGGTTCGGTCGCCGAGCGTCGGGCGATTCGCGATATTTTCGAGCCCTTAGGCATGGAGGTGACGACTTCGAGGAAGCCCTTGAAACTCCCGGACGATTATCAATACGAGAATGGCAAGCCGAAGCAGGTGATTGGCGCGAAGACTCCTTTTGGCGAGCAGGCGAAGGTGACGCGCAGGGACAATCCGCAGGAGGTTTACGCGAAATGGATGACTTCGCCTGAAAATCCGCGCTTCACCAAGGTGATTGCGAATCGTCTTTGGAAGAAGGCCCTGGGAGTCGGCTTGATCGAGCCTGTCGATGATATGAGGGAGGATACGGTGGCTTCGCATCCTGAGCTGATGAGCTACCTCGAAGAAGTGATGGCGGATTCTGGATACGATATGAAGCAGTATCTTCGGGTGCTTTTCAATACGCGGACTTACCAGAGCGAAGCCTTCGGCGAGAGTCCAGTGCCGGGTGAGCCTTACTATTTTGCGGGCCCCTCCTTACGTCGGATGACAGCCGAGCAGATTTGGGATTCCGTATTGGCTCTAGCGATACCGAACATCGATGCACGACTGGGTGGCGACAACCAATTGATCAATTTGCGAGTCGGCGAGGCTGTTTTGCAGGACCAGGTGGAAAAGGTGAAGTCGCTCAATGGTCGCGAGATCTACGCAGTCATCAAGCGGGTGGGTGAAATGCAGACGAAGTTCATCGAGATTGAACAGACCATTTTGTCGGCGGTGAACCAGGCTGAGACTGACGATGAGAAGAAGGAGCTGCGTCAAAAGCTGGGAGAGATGCGCCGAGAGAAGAATAAGGTAATCGAAACGCTATTGGCGAAAGTGACCGGCTCCGAGGAGATCGACAAGCAAGAGGTCAGGGATGAGTTCGATCCGACCAAGAGCGACTACGAGGATTTGGTGGACCGCATCGGAAAGAGGCGGGCTAAACAGATGGTCAGATACCGCAAGAATTTGGTCAGAGCATCCGAGATGGTTTCTCCTGCTCCGGCGGGGCACTTCTTGCGTCAGTTTGGCGAGTCGGATCGCGAGATTATCGAAAGCTCTTCTGATGAGGCGGCGATTCCGCAGGCGCTTTCGTTGCTGAACGGAAACCTCTTTAGCTTGGTGCAGAATGGCGAGTCGGTCCTGTCGCGGGAATTAAAGCAATCGCGAGGGCAGAAGCGTTTGGATGTGATCTTCAAGAGTTTCTATGCGCGAGCCCCGACTGAGGCCGAAAGGAACTTAGTAGCGGCCCAAATTGAGAAATATGGACAGTACAAAGGGCAAAGCAATGTGCTGCTGGCTTTGCTCAATTCGCAAGAGTTCCGCTTTATCCAGTAATCGAATACAAGAAAGGCAGGGTTATGAAAGAGATATTGGGTAAGATTTCGGATATAGATCGGCGCGACTTTTTAGCGTATTCGGCAAAAGCGTTTCTGGGAGTGGGGTTGATGCCCGCAGCGGCGCGCAACATGGCCTTTGCGGGAGATTCGCCATTGCGTCGTCCAACTGCCAAAAATGTCATCTACCTGTATATGGCAGGTGGTATGAGTCATTTGGATACGTTCGACCTGAAGCAAGGGACGCAGTATCAGGGAGCGACGCAGGCGATTAAGACGAATGTGCCAGGGACGCGCGTTAGCGGCTATCTGCCCCGTTTGGCGAAGCAGATGGATAAGATGGCGGTGGTGAATTCGATGTTCTCCAATCAAGGGGCTCACGAAGAGGGCCGTTACTTCATGCACTCCAGCTACACGAAGCGGGGTACGATTAAACATCCTGGTATTGGTTCATGGCTGGTGAAGTTTGACGGAAATCGGAATCCGAATTTGCCGGGCGTCGTTCACATTGGAAGCCCGAACCCTGGCGGCGGCAATGGATTTTTGGAGCAGCGTTATGCGCCGCTTGTAATCGGCAATCCGGAGGCGGGTTTGCAGAATAGCAAGCGTCGCAGCAACATAAGCGAAGGGCAGTTCCAGGACGTAGTGTCTTTAACGAATGCCTTTGATGCCGAGTTTCACTCAAGGTATAAGCACAAGAAGGTCGAGGCGTATTCGGAAATGTATGACGATGCCTTGAAGCTGATGAGAAGCCGCGATCTGGCGGCTTTCGAGATCGACAAAGAGCCTGAGCGTTTGAGAGAAGCCTATGGGGAGAATCCGTTTGGGCAGGGCTGTTTGTTAGCGCGTCGCTTAGTTGAGCACGATGTGCGATTCGTCGAAGTCACTTTGGGGGGTTGGGACACGCACACCAACAATTTCGAACGCGTTGAGGAAAACGCGAATGTGCTGGATCAGGCAATGTCTATGTTGCTGAGGGATTTGGAGAAGCGCGGCATGCTTGAGGAAACGATGGTTGTCTTGGCGACAGAGTTTGGTCGGACTCCAGAAATCAATGAGAATGATGGGCGGGATCATTCGCCAACCGCTTTCACATGCGTTTTAGCGGGTGGAGGCGCGGCCGGCGGACAAGTTTACGGTAAGACTGATGAGAGCGGTAAGAACGTGGCGGAGGATAGAATCGACGTGCCGGACTTCAATGCGACGATTGCCTACGCTCTTGGTTTGCCCACTGAACGAACCATTTTTTCGCCGACTGGCAGACCCTTCCGGGTCGCTGATAAGGGTCGCCCTGTGTTGGATCTTTTGGCGTAGTTAAAATTCGGATATAAGAGATCTGATGGTTGGGTATCGATTGCGTTTGTTGACGGGCTTAGGCTTGTTTTGCTCGCCTCTGGCTCTCGCGGATCCCATAGATTTCGAGACGCAGATTTTCCCCATCTTCGAGAACAAGTGCTTCAATTGCCATAGCGACGAAAAGCAGAAGGGAGATTTGCGTTTGGATTCGCCTGCATGGATTCAGCGAGGGAGCGAGAACGGGGATGTTCTGATTCCGGGAGACCCGGATGAGAGCACTGTATATTACCTTACCACGTTCGATCCCGATGATCCGGATTACATGCCGTCGAAAGGCAAGGGTCTGACCGTGGCCGAGCAGGAGCTTCTTCGGAAGTGGATCGAAGAGGGCGCGAGCTATGGGGATGATGCGATGATGGGTATGGGCGGTATGATGGATGGAGGAATGGGGGGCGCCGCGCCTTTACCTCGATCCAGCAAGTATACGGAAGATGTGCCTCTGCCGCCGGCGAGTTATGAAGTATCGGATGCGGTGGCTAACTTGATTGCGGGGATGGAGAAGGATGGGATCCGTTTCGATACGGTTAATCACGATGCGGAGTATTTGGAAATCACTTACACTTACAGCGAGGGCGGGAGTGACGTCTTTGATTACTCTCGTTTGGAATCAGTGGCGGGTTCAGTGGTTAAGCTGAACTTTGGTCGATCGCCTGTGACGGATGCGGATTTGGAAGGGGTTAGCTTGCTAGCGAATGTGACTTATGTGGATTTGAAGCGGACAAAGGTGACGGATGCAGGGGTGGCGTATCTTGAGGGGCTCGAGAAGCTGGAGTATTTGAATTTGGTCGGTACAGAAGTGACCGATGAATCCTTGGAGGCCTTGGAGGGGCTAAAGGGTTTGAAGAAGGTTTATGTGTGGGGAACGTTTGTGACGCGACAGGCAGCGGAGAGTTTTGAAAAGAAGGTGCCTGGGGTTGAGGTCGTTAGGTAGGACCCCGCTATCTAAGCGGCTACGGTTTGAGACACGTGGACAGGCCCGCGCTTCCTTAACCGACGTGTGGCCTGAATCTGCGGGCAGAGTTACAGCTTAGCAAACTGAGCTTTCAGGTGCTCTTCGAAACGTGAAAAATCTCCTTCGATGTTGGGATTTTTCATCACGTCGTAGCAGGCGAAAGTGTCCATACGAGTCATACCGAAGAAACGGAAGTTCATGTGCGTGGGTAGGAAGAGGTCATCTACGCTTTTGCCTTCGAAGAGATATTGGTCTGTGTCATCGAATGCCTCAACGGGGGCATTGAAGGTAAGGGAGAGCATGTAGCGTTTTCCTTCGAGCGTTCCACCTTGGCCGTATTGCTTGCTAGCGTCGCTACGCGTGCGTCCGTCGCCTGCGCAGAGGCGTCCATCCATACCCTGGGTGTATACGAGGTCCATGTACTTCTTGAAAGACCAAGGCACTCCCATCCAGTTGACGGGAGTTTGCAGCATCACAAGATCGGCCCATTGGTGGTTGGCTATTTCCCGATCTATGTCGAGGTCCTCTTGCATTGTTGTGATGCGGACGGCGTAGTTGTTTCGCTCTAAGCAAGTCTTCGCTTTCGCTACTAGACTAGCGTTGAGGCGTCCTTCGGAGAAAGGGTATTGTTCGTGCGCGTTAATTATGAATACGTTTTTCATGCGGGTTCTTTTCTAAATTTGGCCGTAGGTTCCGCGTATAGGGTAGTTGTTTTCTCTGACCCACTCTACGGTTTCGAGGAGTTCGCTTAAGTCCGCTCGGTTAAAGGGTGTATTGGATTGATCGATGAGGTGGATGCGATCTTCCTCGTTGATGGCGAACATGCTCGGTTCCGCGAAAGGTCGATCCGTCTCCTCCGGCGACCGAGGTTCGGAAATCCACAGACCAAGCGATTGCATCTGCCGAACCGATAGTCCGTAAGCTACTGGGAATTGCAGCGACTCTTTTTCGACCATAGCGCGAGCTCGATCTTCGGGATCTGCGGAGGCCGCCACGATTTCCGCTCCGGCTTTGAGGAACTGCTCTCGGAGGCTTTCCAGTCGCTTCAGGTATTGGTGGCAAACTGGGCAATGGTTGCCGCGGTAAATGAAAACGAGCTTCCATAGATCGCTTTTGGAACGACGACCGAGCTCAATCTCGCCGCCGCCGATTTTAGATAGAAAAATGGAGGGCATCGTGCCTCCGGAATGCAGTTTTTGGCTATACATAATTTAGAATCTTATTGAGTTTATTTATCTACTAGTAGGTAGAAAATTGGCTTAAATAGTGATCTATGGCTTGAGTTGCTTTACGAATAAGAGAGCGGATCTCTCGAACGTATCGGCGGATTGGTTACAACGCGCGATTAGGTGCCCTCCTTTAAGGAAACCGAAGTATGCGTAGGCCATCTCGTTAGTGTCTACGGATTCGGAGATTTCGCGGTTTTCGATCCCGCGAGAAAGGATGCTTGAGATGATTCCGAGCGTCTTGCTGGTCATGCTCTTGAGCGCATCGCGCGAGGGAGCGCTTAGGTTGTCGTATTCCGCGCTCAGCATGGTTGCGACACAGAGTTTTCCTTTCCGTACTGAATCTGCGAATACCTTGGCGAACGCGACAAGCTTTTCGGGCGCGGTTCCCGGTCCTTCCTCAATTGCTTGGTAACGTTCAAAGTAGGTTTGTTCACAGCGAGTCTGCAGAGCTAAGATTAGATCTTCTTTGTGTGGGAAGTAGTAATGTATGCTCGCCTTACGGATGCCGATCTCCTGGCTCAGATGATGGTAGCTCATCGCGTTGGAACCCATTCGTTGAATCAAGTCCTCGGCATGGTCGAGAATCTCTTCTTTGCGGTCAGTTCTTCCCATTGATATTGATCTGATCTACTAGTAGGTAGAATTTGTCAATAATTTCATCAGTAAGAAAGCCCGGCTCGAGTGAGCCGGGCTTCTTTGGAAATCTAGGTATAAAAGAAGAAGGATTACTTCTTCTTTGCTTCTTCGCGCTCTTTGGCTTCCTTGATTACGTCTTCGGCGACGTTGCGTGGGCAAGCGGCGTAGTGGGAGAACTCCATGGAGAACTGTCCGCGGCCGGAGGTCATTGTACGAAGCGAGCCGATGTAGCCGAACATTTCGGCGAGAGGCGCCTCTGCCTTGATCTGTACGGAAGTAGCGGTTGGCTCTTGGCTCTTGATCATGCCGCGGCGACGGTTGAGGTCGCCGATGACATCACCGATGTTTTCGTCGGAAACGAATACGTCGAGCTTCATGATCGGCTCTAGGATTTGAGCGCCTGCCTTTGGAAGGGTTTGGCGGTAGCCCGCTTTAGCTGCCGTCTCGAAGGCAACCGCCGAAGAGTCGACCGGGTGATAGGCGCCGTCTGTGAGAGTGACCTTGCAATCGACCATTGGGTAGCCTGCGAGGACGCCCTTGTCCATGGAGTTCTTGAAGCCCTTATCGATCGCTGGCCAGAATTCCTTGGGAACGTTACCACCGACAACCTTGGACTCGAAGGAGTAGTCTTCGCCTTCCTCGG
>JBCCZW010000043.1:0-13382 GCA_039186805.1 Verrucomicrobiota bacterium | reverse complement strand
CGGGAGTTTCCACTTTTTCTCTCCAAGTTCCTCTTATGCGAGACTATTCCGTATCACACATCAAGCAGCTGGAAAGCGAAGCGATATTCATTCTTCGCGAGACGGCGGCTCAGTTTGAACGTCCGGTTCTCATGTTTTCCGGCGGCAAGGATTCAATCGTTATGACGCATCTTGCCCGCAAGGCATTCTGGCCGGCTAAGATTCCTTTCCCTCTATTGCATGTAGATACCGGTCACAATTTTCCTGAAACGATTATTTACCGCGATGATTTGGTTAAGGATATTGGAGCGGATTTGATCGTCGCATCGGTTCAGCAAGCGATTGATGAAGGTCGTGTGGTTGAAGAAAAAGGTCTGAACGCGAGCCGGAACATGCTGCAGATTCAAACGCTTTTGGATGCTCTCGAAGAAGGGCAATACGATGCGGCAATGGGGGGAGCGCGGCGCGACGAGGAAAAAGCGCGTGCCAAAGAGCGTTTCTTTTCCCATCGAGATGACTTCGGCCAATGGGATCCGAAGAATCAACGCCCCGAGCTTTGGAATCTCTTTAATGGTAAAATGCAGCCGGGCGAGCACTTCCGCGTGTTTCCGTTGAGCAACTGGACGGAAATGGATGTTTGGCAGTACATGAAGATGGAGAACATTGAGTTGCCGAGTCTCTATTACGCGCACGAGCGAGAAGTGGTTATCCGCAACAAGACTATCTTGGCAGTATCCGAATTCGTGCAACCGCGGGATGGCGAAGAGGTTAAGACCATGCAAATTCGTTTCCGTACCATGGGTGATGCTACGATCACCGGCGCGGTTGAGTCGGACGCGGACACGATGGAGAAGATAATCGAAGAAGTGGCGGCAGCTCGCGAGACGGAGCGAGGAAATCGCGCTGACCACAAACGCTCTGAGAGCGCTATGGAAGACCGCAAAAAAGCCGGCTATTTCTGAGCCGAAGAAATTAGAAAAGGATTTTTATTATGAGCGAACAAACCATAGATGCTCAGGGCTATTTGGACATGGATCTCCTTCGTTTTACGACGGCGGGTTCCGTAGATGATGGAAAGTCGACTCTGATCGGGAGACTCCTTTACGATTCCAAAGCTATTTTTGAAGATCAGCTCGAACAAATCGAGGAATCTAGCAAGAAACGCGGCGACGAGCACGTAAATCTTGCTTTGCTGACAGACGGTCTTCGGTCCGAGCGTGAGCAAGGAATTACCATCGATGTGGCTTACCGCTATTTCGCGACTCCTCGTCGCAAGTTCATTATAGCTGATACTCCTGGCCATATTCAGTATACGCGAAACATGGTTACGGGCGCATCCACGGCAGATTTGGCGATCGTTTTGGTCGATGCTCGCAAAGGCGTCATCGAGCAAACCTGCCGCCACTCTTTCATCGCGAATTTACTGCGTATCCAACATGTGGTGATCGCGGTCAATAAAATGGACCTTGTCGACTGGAATGAATCGGTTTTCGAGAAGATCAAAGCTGACTTTGCGAAATTCGCTTCTCGGTTGGATAACATGGTTGAGGTGACTTTCATTCCCATTAGCGCGCTTCAGGGTGACAACGTTGTGGATAAGTCGGAGAATATGCCTTGGTATCAAGGTCCTTCTCTTTTGTACCATTTGGAAACCGTTTATGTCGGTACGGGCGAGAATCACGTTGATGCCCGGTTCCCTGTTCAGTGGGTGATTCGTCCTCACAGCGACGAGTATCATGACTTCCGCGGTTACGCGGGGCGGGTAGCAGGTGGCGTTTTCAAGCCGGGAGATTTGGTGACGATCATGCCTTCTGGGTTCGAAGCCAAGGTTAAGGCGATCCACACAGCAGATGGCGAATTGGATGAAGCTTATGCCCCTTTAAGTGTCGCGATCACGCTCGATCGCGAAATCGACATCGGTCGCGGCGATATGATCGTTAAGGTCAATAATCAGCCGAAAGCGGAACAGGATATCGATGCAATGATCTGCTGGTTTAGCGAGAGGCCGATGAATCCGCGCGGCAAGTATTTTATTCGCCAAACGACCAAGGAGGCTAAGGCTTTGATCAAGGACGTGAAGTACAAGGTGGATATAAACACGCTTCACAAAATCGAGGATGATCTCGAGTTTCGTTTGAATGATATTGGGCGAATTTCGCTTCGTACCGCAGCTCCGATCAACTTCGACAGCTACCGCAAGAACCGTACTACGGGTTCGTTTATCTTAATTGATGCGATGACGAATGAGACGGTGGCGGCTGGCATGATACGTTAGCGAAAATCGCTGCGAAAAATGTGGCGAGACCGGGGCTATTCGCTTCGGTCTTTTTTTGTGGACGGCGATAGAGTTATTCCTTTCGGGGATAGTCTTAGGCAAGATCCTTGTTTACAAAACCTTTACAAGTCTGCTGTCGTGAGGGATAGTGTGGATCATGGAAATGGCCGACGACACCTTGTTGAGCGTGGATGAGATCGCGACTAAGTTGAAGTGCGCAAGGGGCTGGGTGCAGCTGTCTGTCGATGCCGGCTGTCCTATTGATGATAAAGGTCGCATGAGCATCAGAGACTACATGCTTTTTCAGTTGTCGAACATCCACAAGATTCGCGAGCTGGCTGGTTTGCCGCCGATCGAGACCGCCGCCAAAGAAGGAGATCTTCGTCCGAATGTTAAAGCGATTTTGACGTCGCAGCTTGAGTGGCTGCAAGTTCGTTCGACCAAAGACAGTGTCAAGAAGGCGGCAAAATTGGTTTTTGAGAAGTTGAATGCGATGGATGAGGTTTAGGTTCTAGCGCCCGATGCAGTGCTCATCTGTATTGAAAAAATGGATCTTTTCCCGAGGTAGCGAACCTACTGCCGCTAGACTGCTTTCGGCCCGGTTCGGCGCCTTATTTTAACTGGTGAATTTCGGTTTGTGTTTGTGATACCTTAGTTATTGCGCACCAGTGCTTAATCGCTATCTGTTAAGTACAAGCTCTGCGCTATATGGATCCTAAAGTAATCTCAGTGATCATGGGTGGAGGCCGTGGAAGTCGCCTTCATCCCCTAACGAAAGAACGCTGCAAGCCAGCAGTGCCACTCGCTGGAAAATATCGCCTGGTCGATATCCCGATTAGCAATTGTCTCAATTCGGGACTGAATAGGATCTATCTGTTGACGCAGTTCAATACGGCTTCTCTTCACCGGCACATACAGGAAACTTACCGTTTCGATCCCTTTGGTGGAGGAGGCGTGGAGATTCTCTCGGCGGAGCAAACTGAAAAAGGCGACTCTTGGTACCAGGGGACGGCCGACGCGGTGCGGCAAAATTTGCATCACTTCGCTGACGGCGATTACGATTATATTATTATTCTCTCGGGAGATCAGCTCTACCGGATGGACTATAGCAAGATCCTGCAGGAGCATATCGGGAATGAGGCGGACGTTACCGTCGCTGCGATACCATTCCCCAAAGATCAGGTGACTGGACTTGGCCTCATGCGCGTCGACGACAGTCTTAGGATTAGCGAGTTCGTCGAAAAGCCGACGGACCCTGCTGTGATCGATAGCTTGGTGATTGGCGACGCCATCAAGAAAAGCTTGATGAATCAAGATGGCGCGGACCGCTGTCTGGCTTCGATGGGTATTTACGTTTTCAGTCGCAAGGTCTTGGAAAAGTGCCTAGATAACGACCTGAAGGACTTTGGTAAGGAGATTATTCCGGGGCTGTTGGAGGATTCGAAGCTCTACAGTCATATATTCGAAGGTTATTGGGAGGATATCGGAACGGTTCGCGCATTTTTCGATGCCAATCTTCAGCTCGCCGATCCGATGCCGCAGTTCAATTTCTTCTCTCAAGGGCGTCCTATTTACTCTCGCGCGCGCTACTTGCCGGCCAGCAAGGTCAACCGCTGTTCGATTAACCATGTTATCATTGCCGATGGCTGCGTGATTACGGATTCCTATTTGAGGCACTGCGTGATTGGTATCCGTTCCACCCTGCGCGAGGGAACGCGTTTGGAGAATGTGGTGATGATGGGCTCTGACTTTTTCGAGGGAGACGAGGAAAGGGCTGCAAATCGCGAAAAGGGCATTCCAGATGTCGGCGTGGGTATGAATTGCGAGATCAAGAATGCGATTATAGACAAAGGAGCTCGCATTGGAGACAACGTGAAATTGAGCCCTGAAGGGAAGGAAGACGGTTTCGAAAAGGATGGTTGTTTTGTACGGGATGGCGTGCTTATCGTGACGAAGAACTCTATTGTTCCAGCCAATACGGCGCTTTAGCATTTTCAGATGAAACAGCTTCTGGTTTGTATCGATGGCTCTCAGTACGCGACGAGTTGCTGCCGATATGCCGGCTGGCTAGCGAAGCGGTTGGATTGCCGTATCGAGTTGGTATACGTGACCGATTTGCGGCAGTTCGAAGCCCCTTTTGTGGCGGACTTGAGCGGCAGTTTGGGCATACAGCCGTTTCAGGCTGTGATGGGGCAATTGCAGGCTTTGGAAGAGAAAAAGGCTGAGCTGGTACTTTCGCAAGGAGAGGACTTGTTACGGGAATCTGGATACGGCGGGGAGGTTTTGAAAACGCATAAGACTGGCTTCCTGGTCGATTGCTTGAATGAGCTGGAGCAGAGTTCGGACTTTATCGTTATCGGAAAACGCGGCGAGAACGCGAACTTCGCTACGGAGCATTTGGGTTCGACGATGGAGCGCGTGGCGAGAGCGGCTGTGAAGCCTTGTTTTGTAGCCTCGCGCTCGTTTGATGGGGTGAAGAAAATCGCTTTCGCTTATCAAAGCGTTTCAAGTTGCCATTCCGCTTTGAACTTTCTGAAAAGTCATCCGTTGGCTGATGGCTTGGAGCTTCATGTAATCACGGTGGCTCCTAGCGAAGAGGAGGCGACTGCCTTGGATATTCTTAAGGAAGCGGAAATCGCGCTCGGCGATTCGAATATCGATGCACGCTATCAAATGCTGCATGGGATCCCAAGCCAGGCGATTTCTTGCTATGTGAAGGATAACGCAATCGATATGCTAGTGATGGGAGCTTATGGCCATTCGCGTATTAGACGATTGGTGATTGGCAGCTTCACGACTGAAATGTTGAGGGACTGCCGCAAGCCCATACTCATGTTTCGTTAGTCCACTTTGAATCTCGATAGGGTTTCACAAGTGTGTCGCTTCTTTCGATGCACCTAGTCTAGTAGCCTGAGGGGTTGGATGGGCGGTTGCGCTTATTTCGTTGTTGTTTTCCTCGGTAGCCATGATGCCCCGCGCGGTCTCTTCCTGATCGACGGGATCGACAGCTCTTGACTCAGCGAAGTTCGGGCTACGACGACGGTCACTGCTGGTTAGCAAACCTAGGGAGAGAGTACTGGAAAAAAAAGGGGTATCACTTAGCCCTGCCAAACCAAGAGGCTCAGTGAGCGATCGAGTAGTGCCGTGTAGCAAACTCCGATAGATGGAGCCAGGCTTTCCAAAGAGCTTTGAGTTCCGTTCGCAATTGGCGGATCTCTAGCTCGATGAGTTTCCTTTTCTCAGCGGTTGCGTGCTTCAATTCGCGGTACTTTGCCATTAGAGCTGCGGTCTTTTCTTCGAAGGCCGTCGAGAGTTCTTCCACCTTCTTCTTAAGCTCAGTCGCCGTTTCATTGAGCTCGCGACCGATGTGATCTAGAAAGAGTTCCTTGTCCTTGTTGACCAGCTTCTGTTGGAGGCGGATACGATCGACGGCTTTGAGATCCCTCGTTAAGCCGAATTTAGAAGCTGTCCATATTAGCCACTTCGTCGGATCGAATTGGTACCAGCGGATTCCGTTTCTGTAGTCGTGAGCAATGGCGTGGTGAAAGTTGTGATAGCCTTCGCCGAAGGTGACCATGGCGACGAGCGCATTGTCTACTGCGCTCAATTCCTTGGCGTAAGTCTTTGCTCCGTAAGTATGAGCGAGCGAGTTTATAAACCAGGTGCAATGCTGGATCGCGAAAATGCGCAGGAGGACACCGCCAACCAAGGACGAAAGAGGGTCGAGGAAGAGGCAGCCTATACCGAATACCACGGCGTTAACAGCAAGGGTGACCCAACCGTAGTAGCGGTCTTGGAACATTACTCTAGGATTCTTGAGGAGATCGCCGACGAGCCGCTTGTCGATGGGTTCATCATAGTCGAAGAGCCACCAGATGTGAGCATACCAGAAACCCTTTTTGATGCTGTAGGGGTCTTTGTCGGTATCCACG
Organism: Verrucomicrobiota bacterium; assembly: GCA_039186805.1. Classification (GTDB taxonomy): domain Bacteria; phylum Verrucomicrobiota; class Verrucomicrobiia; order Opitutales; family Opitutaceae; genus JBCCZW01. The sequence goes on along the minus strand of JBCCZW010000043.1, from coordinate 7,196 downwards.
TGGCTGTGGTGGATGCGATGGTCATGCGCCCAGCGAAGAGCCGATGCTTGCACGGCGAGTGAAGAAGAGAGGAGCACTATCCACTCGTAGATCGGGCTTGCCTTGTAGGTTTGATGCGAAAAGAGCCGATGGTAGCCTGCTGTGATCGAGAAGCCGGCGATGGCGTATCCGATGAAGCAGAACACGGCGGATTGCCAGGTAAACACTTCAATATAAGCAGGAAGGAGAATAAACAGAAGCAGGTGGTAGCCGGCTATGAATCCAAAAATGTCCCAGTTCTTAATCCTCATAAGTCGTTTTTCGAAAGGCTGAAGTAAGTGGATTTCTTTCGATAATGCTAGGCCTATCTTAAAATTAGCGCAGATTTATCGGCTTAGTCTTTTATAGTTTCCGCAATTGCACTGATTGTCCAGCAAGCCTATCGGAAATTAAGGCAGCCTTCTTATCGGAAAGAAGGGGTTTGCATTTGTTCCCTGGCTGTGGAGGAGCTTTGGAGATGAGTCATGCAAGTAAGCTTCTGGGATCTGCTCTGCGGCCTAAGATCAGAGAGCGTGGTGTGGTTTGGATAGACGAAAACACTCGTATCCGTGAATTGGAGAAAGCGTTTTCGACTCACTTTGGATTATATGCAGTGACCAATCGTTTAGATCTTGCGAACGGACTTGAGCATTGGGCTAAGGGGAGAGTGAGATTCAACGACTTCCTTACTAAGGGTTTTCAGGAAGCGTCGCTGGATTGGGCAGGTCTTCGCGTGAGTAAGGAGAAAGCTCTGACCCATCACGCCATCAATCAAAGTTGGCGTTTGCTGAAATCAGAAGGAAAGCTGGTTTTGTCGGGCAATCGCAATGAGGGAATTAAAAGCTACGTTCAGAAGGCTGAAGCGCTTTTGGGCTCGACCGCATCGGTAAAAACGACGCCGAGCGGCGCTCGATTGGCAGTCATCGAGAAAGGCCTGGAGAATGGCGAGTTTCTCGATGATCGAAAGTATCCCGAGTTTAGAGAATTTGAAGGTAAGATCGTTGAGCGTTTCGTATCCAAGCCTGGAATTTTCGGCTGGAATAAGGAAGATGAAGGAAGCCGGCTGCTGATAAAGCATGCGAGAGATTTGCGAGGAAAGTCTGTACTGGATATTGGATGCGGTTATGGACTCCTCTCGATTGCAGCTGCGAATTTAGGCGCGAGTCGCGTGGTTGCGACTGACAATTGCGCTGGAGCTTTGATGGCCACGGAGCGCAATCTCAAAAAATTGAATACGGATTTCGAAGTGATCGCCTCGGATGCGGGAAAGGAAATCGCGGAGAAATTCGATATTGTTCTTTGCAATCCGCCATTTCATCAGGGCAAGAGCGAACAAAGGGGACTGACGCGAAAGTTTGGTCGAAATATTGCGAAGCGCCTGAAAGTGGGCGGTGTCGCCTATGTGGTGGTAAATACCTTCATCTCCTTCGAGAAGGAGAACACCGAGTTTTTCCCAGCGGTGGAGGAATTGGCAAATGACGGAAGGTTTAAAGTCCTTCGGTGTTTGCTTAGTAAAGTCGGCTAAACGAGAGAGTGGCGGTGAACGGGGCGCCGATTCGAACGAGTCCATTTGTGGAAAGCCCCGTTTGGATCGTGGTATCCAAAAGGTTCTCCAAGTCGAGCGTGAGTCGGTTGTTTAGCCCGATTTCGTATTGGATTTGAGCATCGAATAGAATCTCTCCATCAATCACTCGACTGTTTTCGATGTCTTCGTATTCATCATCCCATACGGAGGCTTTTAAGCGAGTGTACCAACCGTGGTCATTATTCCAATCGACGTAGGCGTTGAGGCGGTGGGGCGAGGAATGGGCAAATTGATTTCCGACGACCTGGAGACTGGCTGAGGAGCGAGTGATTTCGGTTTTGGTGTAGACGTATTGTATTCCGGCATCCACCTGTTCGGTGAGGCTTTGACTAACGCTAAATTCGGCCCCGGTTAGTTCGCTGCGTTCAAGGTTGAAGCGTTGACTGCAGGAACCGCCGCTTGGAACGAAACCGCAAAGCGGGTCGAAGCCGGCTTCCGTCGATAAGAGCACGTTCGCAACCATATCCTGTATCCGATAGTGAAATACGCTACCGGTAACGGTCAGTCCGTTTTGGTCATCGATCGTGAAGCTCGCTTCGATCCCGGAATGCCTTTCGTTACTAAGTAAAGGGTTGGATTCTGTGATATCGTTGACGACTCTAAAGGGACGGTAAAACTCGTTGAGCGTGGGGGAGCGAAAACCGCTGAATATGGAAAGAGACCCAGTGGTCTGGCTGTCGAATGCCCGCGAGTAGGTTCCATTGAATGAGTATTCCGCATCGGAACTCGAAGCATATAAATCGTTTCGTCGGATGTTGCCGTCAGCGAGATCGAACTCGCTCCTGAAGCCGTTTTTCTGTTCTATTTGATCAACTCGAGCCGTCAGTGAAAGCGTGTCGGTTTCATTGATTCGGTGCTGGGAACGGGCGAAGGCTCCTATAAAGCTTTGTTCTCCGCCAGCGTCTCTCTGCCGTTCGAATCCGCTCCCTAGATTTCTGAATCGCTCATGAACCTCGGCGTCGGCTTGACGGAAGTCGATCCCGGCGAGGAAAGAACTATTCTCACGGCCGGAAAAGTACGAGAAGGAACCGCCGAAAGCGTCGGCGGGTACATCGAATTGATCGAGCGCCGGACGTTCCGTCGTTCGATTATCCCGGACTGAGGTGAAAACGTTAGCGAAATCTCGGGTTTGATGATATAACGATAGACTCCAGTATTTATCTTCGCCCTCGATCTCGCGCGTATACTGCAGCGAGAAATCGAGCGCATCCGTCTCGTTGAGGCCCAGTGGCGTACCATTCGTGCGCTCTTCGGAAAAATAATCGATGACGGTTTTCAGGCTCCATGGAGTATCAATGCCCCATCTCATTTGGGTCCTGGCGCTGTACGCGCTTGAATCCGCCTTTATATCTTGGATACCCCTTTGGGCGGGGTCCACAATTTCAAAGCCATCGGTTTCATATACTCTGGTCGAGAAGTCGATATATAGCTGATCGTCCAGCTTCTGGGAATGGTGGAGTGCCGCGTTGTAAGAAGAATCGCTCCCGAAGCCGAGAAGCCATTCGCCGCTGGTTTGTCGTTGGTTTTTGGATATAAGAGATATGGAGCCGCCAGCGCCGTAGTTTCCCCATGCTTCGGACGAGCCGTGTGTTGAAATGGATGCGAAGCGAAGAGATTGAGGGTTGATGCGGTGCCAGTAAACCCAACCGCCAAAGGGGTCATTGATAGGGAGACCATCCATCGTGACGAGAGCTCGAGAGCTGGCATTTGCCCCAAGATTTCGAATACGCACTCCTTGGGTTGTGGGGTGGGCAGCTCGAGCGCTGGTGCGGCGAAAGGCTGAGTAGCCGGGGTAGTCTGAGAGACTCTCGCTAATATCGGGGACTGTTAGAAACTCCAAATCGAGCGCGAAGGGCGATTGGTCGGAAGCTGCAGACTGATCGATCAGCCGCTTTTCGGCGAATACTTCATGGGGCTGCAAGTCGAATATTTCCTGACTTTGCGATGTAGTTGCAGTGAGGATACTGGCAATCGCGGTGCGAGCAAGTGAATGTTTGGGCATGTGGATGTAGTTTGAAAAGACTAGTCGTTTTCCGCTCGAGCGAAGAGTTTACGCCATTCGGAGGGGGAATAGCCTGTGTGTTTTTTGAAAAATCTAGCGAAGTAATTTTGACTGCTGAAGCCAGACAATGTTGCCGCATCGGAGACGCTGACGTTCGCCTTTTTGAGGAATTTGATAGCCTCGCGCAAGCGTTGCCGATTTCTGAGATCTTTGGGGCTCATACCTGTCTGGGCTTTGACGCGTCGATAGAGTTGGTAGCGAGAAAGACCCTTTGCTTCGGCCCAACCCTGTTTTTCCACCGGCAAGCTTGGGTCTTTTTCGATGGGAACGGCGATGTCCGCGGCTTCACTGTCGGCTTGTTCCTCCCCGACGTGGTCGATGCGTTGAGCGAGTTGGAGGAGAGGGTTGAGGATGCCAATTGCGTCAGAGACGTTTTGCCATGGATCGGGATCTCCGTCTTCGTACATTTCAAGGATTGCTCCCAGCTTATTCAGAAGTTTTCCCGTTTGCCTGGCTCGGATGACATAGACCTCCTCTTGGCAAGCTGCTCTGAAGTAGTTTTCGATGGCTGGGCCCCGCCATATGATGTAACGAAATTTCCAATACTGGTCTTGAGGAGAAAAGTAGTAGCAATGGTCGGAAGGGAAATAGGCGAGGAACGAGGAACCGGGACCTAGTTCGATTCCCTTTCGGTTACCGATATCGATTCGCCCGCAGCCGTCCATAGTCGCTTGCCAGATTAAGGATAAGTTGGCGTTTCGGTTCGAGCCCGGCCAATTGTATTTTGGAGTAGATACGCAGTCTTCTCCCACTGCCTGCCAGGATATTGGGCATGGCGCGCCCTCATGAGGCAGATAGAAGACTGTGTTCGGGTAATGAGGCATCAGGTACGCACTTTTGTGCTAATCAAATGAGAAGTTGACCGGAAGATCGCGCGAATCAAGCGGGAATGCCCTTCGAAGCGTTCGCTCATTGGCGAAATGATCACTCCAGTCTACGGGAATCGCTAGTCAAAACTCCGTCGATTATATAAATACAATATTCTGGAAACCGCATTGAATGAGGCTTGATGCATGAGGCAGGTGGCTGAGCATAAACGTCTACGGATTCATGTCAGCGCTGATCCGAGCCCATAAGATCCAAGGGTTTGAGTTCTTTTCGAGCTAGATTGAAATGATCACTTTACGATAACGTTCTTCCGGCAAGAAATTGTTTGTCTCGGTCTTCTCCGAGCGGTTTCGTAAGACCTCTGGGACTCGGTTTTCGAAGTCGCCTAAACCCTGAATTGTTTACACCCAATTGAATCATGCGTATCCAAACATCGCGTAGCTCATCCTTTTATTTGCGCGCTAAGCTGTTTTGCGGCTTATTTGCGACAGCCTTCATCGCTGCCTGCGGGGGAGGAGGGGATAGCGGCGAAGAAAAGAAGATCGTAGTTGGGTACGCTCAAGTAGGAGCGGACAATCCGTGGCGCACTGCTCTGACGGAATCGGTGCAAAGCGAAGCAAAGGCTCGCGGAATCGATCTCAAATTCTCCTTAGGCGAGGGCAAGCAGGAGAACCAGATAAAGGCGATCGATAATTTCATCGTACAGGGGGTTGATGTGATTCTGCTTTCGCCAATAGTGGAGACCGGTTGGGACAAGGTGCTGAAGCGAGCGCAACGAGCGGGTATTCCGGTGATCTTACTGGATCGAACGATCGAGACTGAAGATGAGAGCTACTATGTGACTTTTATCGGTTCTAATTTCGTGAAAGAAGGCGAAATGGCTGCAGAATGGATGGTCGAAAATGTGAAGGGGGACAAGGTCAACATTGTGGAGATGGAAGGCACTCCAGGCTCCGCTCCTGCTAATGATCGCAAAAAGGGATTTGCATCGGTGATAGAGAAACACCCTCGCTTTCAAATCGTGAAGTCGCAAACCGCCGATTTTCGAAGGGACAAGGGTAAGGATTTGATGGAGTCTTATCTCAAGCAGGTTCCTGACATCGATGTGGTTTACGCGCACAATGACGAAATGGCCGTAGGGGCAATCAGCGCGATCGAAGCGGCTGGCAAAAAGCCCGGCCAGGATATCGTGTTGATTTCGATCGATGCGATGTCGATCGCTTTCGAGAAGATGATCGAAGGAACGCTCAATTGCGCCGTTGAGTGTTCGCCGCTGCTGGGCGGTTTGGCGTTCGATGCGGTTGAGAAGGTTCTAGCGGGGGAGACATTGCCGAAGAAGATGTACATGGTGGACGAAGTCTTCGATCAGACTAACGCGGCGGCTGCGATGCCTTCGCGCAAGTACTAGAATCTCTTTATCATCTATCGAAATCGCTCAGAAACGTCTCAATCTCTGGGCGATTTTGTTCCAAATCGGCTTTCTCGCTTCACAGAAATTGAAACGAGAGCATTGGAGGTAAATGTATCCGAAATTATCCCCAGTGAACACTTCAAGATGGCGTTAGATACAAACAGCGAGAATCCCGCGCTCCTGCGGGTTGAGGGTCTGGTAAAGACTTTTGGCCCCGTTAAGGCTCTGGCGGGCGTGGAGCTAACGATTCGAAGCGGGGAAATCCATGCGTTGCTGGGAGAGAACGGCGCGGGCAAGTCGACGACTGTGAAGTGCATCACAGGAGTTTATGAGCCGAACAGGGGCAAAATCATTCTGGAAGGAAAGGAAATCCGACCAAATTCTACGCGTGATGCGGAGAACATCGGTATCAGCACGGTTTACCAGGAGGTGAACTTGCTTCCGAATCTCAGCGTTGAAGAGAACATCACGCTGGGGCGTCAGAAGACCAAATTTCTAGGGATGATTGAAAGAAAAAGCGCGTCCTTAAGAGCAGAGAGCGCGCTTGAGAAGCTTGGGGTTAAGATCGATCTTAAACGGCAGCTTTCCGAACTGCCTGTGGCCTTGCAGCAGATGGTGGCGTTGGCCCGCGCTTTGGACGTTGATTCGAAAGTTCTGATACTCGACGAACCCACTGCAAGTTTGGACGAAAACGAAGTGCAGCAGCTTTTCGAAGTGATGAATCGGCTTCGGGATAAGGGAATCGCGATCGTGTTTATCACGCATTTTTTGGATCAGGTTTTCCAGATGAGCGATCGTGTTACCGTCCTGCGAAACGGAGCGTTTATCGCGGAGCATTTGACGAGGGAACTATCGAAGAGCGTCTTGTTGAGCGACATGATCGGAAAAAGCTTCGAAATGATAGCGACTGAGCCAAAGGAGCTGCCTCCGCTAGAAAACGGAGAAGTCCGGGCGACGAGACTGTCTGTTTCAAACGTGGAGCGGATGGGCATGATTAAGAATCTCAACCTTGATATTTTGGAGGGCGAGGTTGTGGGTTTGGCGGGATTACTCGGATCGGGTCGAACGGAGTGCGCGCGGCTGATTTTCGGAATCGACAAACCAGAGAATGGTTCAGTCCATGTATCCGGAAAATCGGTACAATCTGGAAGCCCTAGCAGCGCGCTTGCGAATGGGATCATGCTGGCTTCGGAAGATCGAAAGACGGAGGGTATTTTTCCAAACTTGACGGTTTTGGAGAATATCGTGATCGCGCTTCAGGCGAGAAGAGGCATGCTGAATCGAATTCGCGG
>JBCCZW010000042.1:0-13383 GCA_039186805.1 Verrucomicrobiota bacterium | reverse complement strand
CTACGATCTGCTCGCCCTTCACCTCCCGATGAAACGCCCGTTCCGCGAACGCTCCCAAAAACCTCCTCGCATCGCCTTCTTCATCCTCCGACAGGACAACGACTCGGTCACTCTCCGTCACTTCAAAAGGCAACTCCCCAAACAAACTCTGATAACTCTCCGGCGGCCATTGCTCATGCAAAGGCCCTTCCACTTCTAGCCAATTCAGAGCGAAGCCCGGAATCCCCTTCTCGCTCGCATTCGGGTTTCCCTTCCAACCCGGCCGCGTGCGCACCAGACGCCCCGCATCCGGCCGGATCCCCTCTCCTCTCTTCAAGTCCACCGTCTTCTCGATCACCGTCGGCTCCGGCAACGCATCATAAGTCGCCAACCAACGGCTATCCCCACTGTCTGCCAAAGCGTAAAGCGTGATCGGTTCGCTCCGATCTCCCGGATAAGCCACCGTGCGGCTCGGCCGCCACCACGCCGCATTCCCTCCCGTCAAGCCGTGATCGTCGCCTCCCGAAGCCCCGTAGTTGCCCGCTCGATACGTATAGGACTTTAAACGGATTTTGTACCGACCATCAATCGGCGGATCCATCCGCGTGAAATCGTACTTCGTAGTCGCCGTGTATGTGCCCGACACGAAACCAAAGGCCTCCCGCTCGCGCCTCTCTGGATCAGTCTCGCCTACCGTCACCGGCTCGATTCCGCGAATGACGTCAGGCTGAGTCATCACGCCCAAAAGCGGCGTTGCCGATCGCGTAGCTGATCTCTGACCGAAACGATAGCCTAGATAATTCAACATCGTGGGCTCTTCCCGCGCGTAGAACTTCTCCGTCTTCGACGGGAACGCCGCCGCGCTCATGGCCGTTCTCACAGCATACTCGGCCGTATCCAAATAGCGACTCATGTTCACATGAGACACATCCAGATTGTCGCCGACTTTATTGAAAAGGTGAGCCACCCCGTCCTCGGGCAAACGATCCGCCACCTGCAGCCAGGGCGCCTTCAACAACTCCCTCAAAGTGTTTTCGTATTCAAAACGATTCAAACGCCTCACGCTCGACCGTCCATGGGTCTCGATCCGCTCGCGATCCGCCGCCAACATGGGTTTCCCAATACCCTCCAGCAATCGTTCGAGCTCCGCATCCGACGGACGGCGCTTCTTCTTCGGCGGCATCTCCCCGCTCTTCGCCCGGTCGAAGATCATCACCCACCGCTCGAACACTCTATGATCCCCCAAATCGAAACCGAGACTCTCGATATCCAAGCCCCCCTTCTTTTCGAAAGAATCATGGCAATCCAAACAATGGTTCTCCAAGACCCCCCATGCGTCCTCGGGCAATGCAGCGACGCACCGCAATGCCGCGCTCCCGACGAAGGAAGCCGCAAGCAGGCAACTCACGCGAAAATAGGGGTAGTTGAGTTTCAAAACGATGACCGCCAAAGGACGTCAAATAAGGATCTCATCTCCGAGAAACGCGTTGCCGCAAACACAGCATTCAAATGCGGAAAACGAGGCCCGTCCTATAACCAAAATCCCAAACGAGAAACAAAATCTATTTTTTTCAAAAAACTTTCGAACAAATCGCCCCCTCGTCCGTCTAGTTAAGTAGCTCTCGCTTAGCGAGACACTTGGGGTAACTAAGAAAACAAAGGCGGGTCGCTTAGGGGTAGGCGACCCGCCTACTTTTTTCTACAATTAACTCTTCATTCCAACTGTAGGGCGGAGCGCCGATCCGCCAAACTTAAGCCCTAACCCGATCATCTCCCCAACGCACTAACCCGCTTCAAGGGAACTTCACGCGAACCCGCCATCACCCCGGCTCGTCGACCTACTGATCGCGAAAAACCCTCGCCGATTAAACGCTACTGCACACTGGCGTAGTTGTTTATCCACAACATCGCCAAATCGAGAACCGACTCCGTCTGCCTCTCGTCGAATTGGTCTTCAATTTCCTTAAAGGCGCGCGTAAATCCGATTAGCTTCATCTCTCCATTCTCAGCCGTAAAAATCAGCGGAAACAATCCGGGCGGGCGGCTGCCGATCGCCCACGGCACCTCCACTACTACCATGATAAATTCCTCGGCCTGATGCGTCGCCTTCACCTTCAAAAGATCCCCTTTATCAGGATTTCTCAAAGCCCCCACCCGCCCTATCAGCTGCTTCCGTTCATCCGGGCTCAGCGAATCGCTTCCATACATAAACTCCAGAACGTCATCGCCTCCCGCGTCCGACAATGCGTTCACCCTCGCTCCCCAATTCACCTCCTTCGCGACGCAACCCAACCAGCACAAGCCGATCAATACCATCCCGCCCCTATTCGCCAAAGTCCGCCGCATCCCAAAGCTCAAAAAAGTCGCTCGAGAAAAGCAAGCTCCGCGCGGAGCGACTGATCCAAAGGAAAAGCCGGCCTCCTTCAAGACCGGCTTACGTTTTTCAAATCATTAATGATAAGCGATCGCGTCTTCTCTTCGCTAACCATTGATTTTGATATGCACGGTCGCAATCTGGGAATCATTACACCCGTCAGAAACCCAAACTGCGAAGGTATAATCCCCGGCCTGCGTCGGCGTGCCGGTGATCTTGCCATTCGCGGGATTAATCGAACCCCAACTCGGGCCTGAGACCTTGTGAAAAGTCCACGCAGTGTTAGGATCATCATCGCTCACTTGCCACCTGATATTTCGGTCGACGAAAGTGTTCACTTGAGCGGCGCCAACTGTGAAATCATTTTGGTTCCAAGTCGGAGTCTGGTTACCGTTACAATTCTTCTTGGGGATTTTCATCTCCCTCCATTGATCGACCTGTACGTTGAAGGTGAAGAAGTCAGCATTCGCAGTCACGGTGATATTGCCGTTCGTGTTCGGGTAAGTGTAGACGGGACTCAAGTCCCCCGCGTTCATTCCCGTCGGGAAGAGGCTGCGGCGCAGTTTCACCGTACCATTGAAAGTGCCCGATGGCGAAATGTCCGGGTCGCCGAAGTTCCCATGGTTGAACAGAGCCACAGTGACTTCGTCCGCGTCATCCAGCACGATCGCTTCGATGCGGTCGCTGCTCGCATCGGGAAGTACGTTCGCGGCCTCTGCGGCGTAATCCGCTAGGAGCTGGCCGGCGTAGGTCGAAGCCGGATCTGCCATATCAATTTTCGCGGTCAAGCCGGTATTGATGAGCACTTCACCGCTGAGCAGCACGAGCTTACCGCCATTCGCTCCGTTGTAGACAACCGCCTTGGGGTTGGTTGTAGTGACTCCTGACTTGTTAACCCAATATTCGTCAGGGGCGCCAGAGCTACCAGCGTCAAGTTTGTAGTTGATCAAATCAGTGATGTGAGTCCCCAACTTGATCGGGAACCCACTCGAATCAGTTAAGATACCTGCCCCAAAATGGCTCAGTAGCGTATTGCCGCCGTTCGTGACCTTACGACTACCGGCGTTGTTCTTGTTCATGAGCTGGCCAGCCGCGATGACGAGAGTGCCTCCGTTATCTACGTAGGATATCATCGCATTGGCTTGGCTCACCTTCATCTGATTGAGGCCGAATATCGCCAGAAGTTCGTAGTTCTGATAGAAGTTGTTATCCGGAGCATCCGCTGGAACGATATCGACCGGGCCATAAGGCGTACCGGTGAAGAGACGATCGATCTCCGTGCGGTAGCGATCTCCGAATTCCGCGAAGAAGACATTGTAGAGATCCTGGTCGGCAGCGTATCGGTCAAGCGCACTATTCAAGTAGTTGTCGATGTTTTCCCAGTCGTAGATACTGACGCGACCGAAGATGCTTCCGTTTCCAGACATGATGGCGATTGGAGTATCAACGGTGCCGCGCGGCTTGCGGGTACGTATCCACTTTGCCACCTTAAAGAGAGGAGCTCCTCGCCCATTGGGGACAAAAACACTCTGGTCCTGAGTGATCCCTTCGCCGCTCTCGTGATCCATCAGATCGGTGCCACCATAGTAAAACACTCGGTACGCTCGCTCCATCTGAGACTCGTACCATGTGGAACGGTTGCCCGCCCAAGCATCGACTCGAGTCGCCATCAGACGATCATATGCCTTGGCATGACCGCGGACGTTGGCGACGGTGATATTCACGTTCTGCCGCAGCAGCGTCTTATTCTGGATGAAGGAACGTGAATCTCCTGCAGTATCAACCGGAAGAGAGCGATACATCCAGTTAAAGCCCGAGAAACCGGCCATCTGAGTGTTCATGACGACACCGAGCTTTTTATTCCCAATGCCGGTGTCCTGGTTTCTAATGGCAGCGTTAAAGGTCTGGAGCTCGCTTTCCCATTCGGGCAGATAGTTGAAGAGGTGGGTGGAAGGGAAGTTCTCACCGTCCTCCTCAAAGACCTTGGTGCTACCGTTGATAATATTAGTCCAATCGCCATCCTTTTCAGGGGTCTGCGGATTGTTAAGGTAGCGGGTCATCTCCGCCCCTGGTACCTCCGGACAATACATGATGAATTCGGTGGCGGTGCCGGACGGCGCCTGAACAATGATATCCTTCATCAGGTTCAGCTGGTCTACAGGTCTATACTTATCTGGACGACGGTGCGTTTTGTACTTGGCCGCAATGAGCTTGAGGGGAGTCAAACCAGTAATCGAATTCTCAGTGGTGAGATTTGTAAATTTCGTTGCCATGGCGCCGGAGAGCCCCGTGTAATCGTCATCCTGGAAGTAAACCATGTTGATCCCTCGACCGACGAGGAAATCGTAAGCGTCGGGATCCAGTCGATGCTCGTGAAGCTCAGCTCCGATGATCGGCCAAACGGGACTCTTAATGTTGCTCGGACCGCCGTTGTCAGTACTAGGTAGGTCCGCTTGGACCGTGCTGTAAAATTCCGCCTTAGGATAATGAAGGTTGGTCGGCAAATTATTGTCCGGATTTGCATTATAATTCGATGACGCGCTACCGCGTACGTAGTCTACGTTAATAACAGGGCGCACGTGAAGCAGGTGCGACTTAGCGTTGTTGACGATTTGGACCACGATCCATATTATGTCGTCGATTCCATCGTTAGTTCCCTTGGTGGTGTAGCTAAATGCGATGTTATTGTCCCAAACGATGGGTTGCGGTTGCTCCCAAATAATCTGGTTGTTTAGAAGAATTCTCTTTGGGAACTTATATTGGTTCTGTGGGAGATCCCAGGTCAAAAGTTCAAAATTGTATTCATGACCAGCCGTGAGTTCAGTTCCGAGAGGGAAGCCAATATAAACCTCGGACGCGCTTGTGGTGACGAAAAACTTCTTCACTGATTGGTCGCGAATAATGTCCGACTCCGTAATGGTGTCGCCGGCTGCGCCGACGATCAGATCACCTTCGAGATAAGTGGCCGCGCCAAAAGGAGCCCGGCCCTCCATCGGCGAGGGGGGTGGGAGAATGTTGGGCTGGCCGTAAGCGATGATCTGGGAAAAGACCAGAATCAGACTCGCATACAATGCAGCTAGTTTAGAAGGGGTGATGGGCATGTAGTATCTTTCTATTTAGGGGTTATAGGGCGTTAGTGGGTAATCCTCTGCTGACAAAGGAAAGGTAACGCTCAGCGACCCATGGGGGATCGTCTGGCCCCCCATCTTTAGCAAAAGTTTCCCGACAGCGTTATACGCCAAGCGACAAACAGTATACGCCACCCGACATCCTCTGACCATCAATCACTTACAGCTCAAAAAAGCGCTGAAAACGACGCCGAATCACCGTTCGCGTCAGCCTCGTCTTCGCTCATAATCGGCGCAGCGCTCTCTTCTCGACCTCAGCAGTTTCCGCCCCTCATCAAGCGTTGAACGGATCTAGGATCAACTCTCATAATCCGTATAGCCAGCTATCGTTCAAGGTGGAGCAATTGAGCAACCGTTCGTAGTTGCCAGGCTCGTTTCGACACTATTGCAGGCGTCACTTTTAGACAGACCGCATTCATGCTTAAATAGCTGAGAATCGTTGACCGCATTGCCGTAAATGGCATCTTAGAGAGGGTCGAACTCGGTTAGCGCTTGGATTACTTCATTGAACGAATACGACCCTCCGCATTGAACAGACTCGCAACCGCTCTCCCCTTCACGCTTTGCCTCGTCTTGATTTGCTCTCAGGCAACGATGCTTGAATCCGCAGAGCCTTTTACCCCCAGCGAGCCGGAACCCTTAACCGAACTGTGGCGCTGGACTCAGATCGACGCCCTGCGAAAGGAGTTCCACGAATGCGGAGCCGTGGACCAAGATGGGAATCCCTGGCTCGCCCATCCCCAAGGAGCCGTATTCTACGATGGAAAAAAGGCCATCGACTACCGATTCACCCAAGAGTGGCCGCTTTCCAGAAAATCAAAAGACCTCCACGTTGGAAGGGACGGTCGCATTTACCAACTGCATGATGAAGCTCTCGCCACCTTGGGAGAAGACCGAGAGTGGCGCATGCTGCTGAATGCAGATGAAAAAGGCCGTCCTCGCAGCGCCATTGCCGAAACCGCCGACGGCTCGATCTGGGTCGGGCTCAATAGGGGATTATATAAGATAAGAGCGAACGAGGCTAAACCGGTGCCTTCCGCCTTCAGCTCCCTCGCCTCCCTCATAGCCGACGACCGAAATCAACTGTGGTGCATCGGAAATTCGCCTCTCGAATTGGGAGTATACGCGGTCGATCCCCAAAGCGGAGACCTGAGCCTCCTCAGACGAGAGAGCCTTGGCGATTTCCCGGAAGACTCGGACGTTCAACTGTTCAAAAGGCCCACCGGCGAGATTTGGGCGCTCGTCGCCCACTATAAGAATTACTACGCCGTCGACCTAGAGGATGGGGTCGAGACAAGAGAAATCCCGCTCCCGCCGGAATTCCAAAAGGAAAGTTTCGTCCACCACTTTACCTCCCTCAGCGACGGCTGCTTCATTTTCTTCCAGCTTCCCATCATGGGCATCTACCGCGATGGCGAATGGACAATCCTACGATCAGGAAACTACCCGCTGCCCGCAGACGGTGCTCGCGTCATCGAGCTCCTTGACGATCGCATTCTCATCGCGGGATGGCAAAGCAGAAGCTTCATCGTCGATCTCTCTAAAAAGCATTGGACGACCTACCAGGATCTGATCTTCGGCGACGACGATCCCAGCGGGCGCTCCTGGTTCATGCATCGAGACAAACGCGTCATCGCTCATGATCCCTCGACAGGAACCTGGACGGCCTACAGTCACCTAGACGGAGTCATCGACGCGCCCAACTCGATCTACTGCGACGACGAGGGAATCGTCTGGGTATCGGGCGCTCACCAAGAGCGGGCAGCGGTATCCTATTTGCGCAACGGGCGGTGGGAACGACAGGTCTTCCCAAAAACAGGCAAAACCTTTAGCCACCTCTCAGCCTGCCAGCTCCCCGATGGCAGCATGGTATTCGGCAACGGAACGAAAAATAACCTGGAAAACTTCGATGGCGGAATCGTGCAATACAAACGAAATCCTAAGGGATTCGAGGCTTCGGCCGTAATACCGCCGCGCTCTACCGTCAGCCCAGGCGTCCTTGCCGCGCACCCGGACTACGGCCTGATTTTCGGCGATAAAATTGTACACTCCAAGAATCCGCCAAACGCTCCAAAATACACCGATAGCATCGCCTTTCCCCGGAAATGGATCGACCACCTGACGGTCGATCATCGAAGTCACTTGTGGGTCGCTCGCTGGGGATTAGGTCTATTCCGCTTCGATGGGGAGGGCTGGAAGCAGTTTACTGTAAAGGATGGTATTGCAGGACTCGATACGGTGTATGTCCTCAACGGCAAGACCCTGAAAGGCCTCTGGGCTGCCACCCAGCAGGGACTAAGCCGTTTCGATGGGACCGCTTGGACCCAACACGCCTTGGACGAATCTTTTGTCTTCTCACAGTACTCTGGCGCCCTCGCTGAGACCCAAATGGGAGAGCTTTGGATGAACTTCAGCAACCGTCACTGGTTGTTGAATACATTTCAAGATATCTCGCAAGGCATCGATTCCGACCATTATTGCATCCGCTATTCAGCCGATGACCAAGCGCCCGAAACAAGACTGATCCGCTTCGAAGACCGACTCAACGAGCCGGCAAGCGCCATCTTCTCATGGGCCGGGCAGGATCCCTGGAACAATACCGAAGAGGACAAGCTCGAGTACTCCTATCGCCTTTCAGGCGGCGCCTGGTCGCCCTACCGCAGTTCAACCGAAACGTACTTTCTGGATTTGAGCGCGGGGAACTACTCTTTCCAAGTGCGGGCGCGGGACCGCGACTGGAACGTCGATCCGACGCCCGCCACCGTGTCCTTCAGCGTGATCGCCCCCCTTTGGAAACGCCCCTGGTACATCGCGCTGGTCGCGGCCACCGTAATATCGATCGTCGCCCTCATCGTAACGATCGTACGCCAAAGGATGAAGCATATCATCGAACTACGCGATTTCAGAATCGATTTCTTCACCAACCTCTCCCATGAGCTGCGCACCCCGCTAACCGTCATACTCGGGCCACTGGAACGCATGGTCGCCCGCGCCGACTACCTGATGGACAAGAGCACGCTCGATATGCTTGTTCGCAATGCCAGCAAGATGCTCCGCTTGGTCAATCAGCTCCTCGAGTTTCGCAAACTCGAACTGGGAAAACTCGAGTATAGCCCCAGCCAGGGCGAACTCGTGAGCTTCGTCAAAGACGCCATCCATTCTCTTACCCCCTTATGGGAGAAGAAACGCCAAACGGTAGAGATCACCACAAACCGGCAAAGCTACCGCTGCGGCTTCGATAGCGACAAACTCGTACGCATCATCGATAACCTGCTGTCCAACGCCATCAAATACACCCCCAAGAAAGGAACCATTTCCATAGACCTTCGCATCGAGGAATCTAAAGAAACGGATACGCCCCGCGTCCACCTCGCCATTAAAGACAACGGCGTGGGCATACCACCCGAAAAGCTCAGCCAAGTCATGGATCCCTTCTATCGCGTTCCTTCCAACATAAAGGAGGAAGCCGGATCGGGCATAGGGCTGTCGCTGGTAAGGGAGCTCGTGGAACTGTGGGGAGGAACAATTGCCATGCAAAGTCCAGTCCCGGGAGAGAAAAACGGCACGCAAGTGACGCTCACCCTGCCCCTTGACGAAGTAAGAGGTAAGAGCGAAGATATAAGAAGTGATGAAACCATAGTGCAGCCTCATCGCCAAACCGCGAAGCTCACCCTCGCGGCCATTGCCGAGGAACAGGATGAGCCTCAAGAATCCGCAAACGAAAGCCGTCAAACCGATCGCCCCAGCATTCTGCTGGTTGAAGACAACGACGATCTGCGCGCCTACCTCACCAGCGAACTGTCGGAAAAGTATCAGGTAAGCGCGGCGAGCAACGGTAAGGAAGGACTGGATACAGCGATTGAAAACCCGCCGGACCTCATCCTGAGCGATGTGATGATGCCCGAGATGGATGGCATAGAGTTTTGCCGCAAGATCCGGGAAAACGGGGAAATCTGCCACATCCCCGTCATCCTCCTCACCGCCAGAAGCGCCGAAGAGCATTACATAGAGGGGATCGACAACGGGGCGGACGAGTATTTCACCAAGCCGATCAAGACTCCCAAGCTGATCGTCCGCATAGAGAGCCTGCTCAAATCGCGGCGTCAACTATATGATCTTTTCGCGAAACAAATAGAAATCGAGCCCAAGAAGATCGCCGTCGTATCCGCCGACCAGAAATTCCTCGAGAAAGCTATAAAGCTCGTAGAGGATAACATGCAGACCGAAAGCTTCGATGTAGAGACCTTCGCCCGGGAAATGGCGATGACCAGTAGAACGCTGCAGCGTAAGATAAAGGCGATCACCGGACTCCCTCCCTCCGAATTCATGCGCTCCATGCGACTGAAACGCGCCGCTCAACTAATCGCCTCTTCCGATCTTAGTATCAGCGAGATCATGACATACTGCGGTATTTATGAATCCAGCAGCTTCAGCCGGGCCTTCAAGAAGGAGTTCGGCCTCTCCCCCACAGATTACCGGGAAAATAACCAGATGAAAGTCGAACGCTAAACCTTCCCCCGACTTGCCTCACCCTCACTCCTCGATCACCTTCACATCCTTGAACATAAACCCGTTATCGCTCAGTCTCAAAGGCATCCCGCTTGCCGTAGACACCCGCTTCAAAACAACCTCCTTCGTCCTTACGTAAGGAAAGTCCTCCACATAGGACCCGTCCTTCATCCGGGGGTTAAAATCCGCGAAAATCGCTGGACCTTCATACCCCTTCTGATGATTCGAATCATCGATGTAGAGCCCGTCCACCAAGATCCGCTCCGGCATATAACAGGTGTATCCAAAATTATGTTTTCCGGAGTTAAAGCCATTAATTAAGCTATAGCGGGTTGATCTGCTGCCGGCGGGTACGAAGTTGCAATCCCGAATAATGAACTCCCCCTCCCAAGTACTCCCGTAATCCGATCTCAAATTAATAAAACGTCTCCCCCGTATCGTAGAATTCTCCACCAAAAAAGTCCCGCTCCCAATCGCATTAATTCCCATATGTCCCAAAGTGGAATTTCGAATCGTAGCATTCGCTACTCCCATGTGGGCATCGAAACGCGATAAAACGCACCCGTCGTAAAGCAGATTCTTGCTGTAGTTCGAAGCCATGATACCCCAGTAAGCAGCGTCATCGATGTCATTCGTCTGACGACAATTCACGAAGGAAACATTCAAAGCCCGATTCACCGACAGATCATAGGTCCCCATCTTCACAGGCTTCCCCGCCGCCCCAATCGTTTCATAAGTCTTGTGTCCCGTCATCAAGGCATTCCGCACCGTCACATACGCGCAATCTCGAATACTGATGAACCCTCGATAAGGCGCTCCCTGATCCCCCTCGTCGACAATCCAATGTTCCATCCCATCGACCACCACATTAGATCGCCTGATTTCGACGTTCCTAGAATAATATCGATACTTCGACTCCGCTTGATTCGCGATAGTCGTAAACCGCCCGCCCGAGATCGTAAGAGTTGTCTCATCGATCGGCAACGCCGAGATATCCGTAACCTTATCGAAGTCCCAAACAATCGGCGAATCCGTATCCACATTTCCCTTCTCATCGACTACGAAGATATCGTTCTGGGGCGAGCCATTGTTTTGATTCAGACCAAAACGAATATAACGCCTCACATTGGCATCCGTCACAGTGATCAAACAAGGCCCAGGAAGCGAAACCTCCACCTTTTCCTGTCCTCTCTTGAGCGAATCAATTCCCTTTGGTCGAAAAACCTTCAATTGCGATGTCACTCGAAAGACCGACGCTTCCCGATCTTCCACACTCCGATCATCCACGATAAACTCCGCTGCTCCAAAGTCCGTATCCGTCTGAATGACCGCGGTAAGGGCAGTTCCCCCGATATAATATTTCGCTCCCGCATCCGCCTTAACGCTCAGTCCCTCTCGATTTGCAAACGCATGCGCTGCCACAATCGCCTGAAGATCATCTGTTCGACCATCGCCTTTCGCCCCAAACTCGCTATACCGTACAAACCCCCGACCTTTCATTTCGTTGACAAGCCCCCTGGATAAACCAACCTGCCCCAGGCTCAGCCACACAACGGACCCAAGACCGAAAAGCGCAAACAGTATCCTCATAGAAACTCCGAGCATGCAGAACCGATGACCCACCGCAACGTTCAAAGTAGCGGAGCCTCCAAGCCAAAGCCGTCGTGCCGTGCAAGCCATGTTTATGTGATCCGCAAGCGTTGCCTCTTCCAACCTAAGTCCACAAGCCACTTCTAGACGGATGTTAATTGTATCCTATATTTGTATACGAATATTCGCCTCAATCGCAAAAGCCGCTCACGCGCGTCGCCTCCGTCAAATCTATAGCAACCCTATGATGAAACCCCTGATTCCACTCCTCTTGCTTGCCTGCGGTACGCTACTGGCAGCAGAACGCCCCAATGTAATCATCCTCTACGCGGACGACATGGGCGTCGCCGACGTTTCCTACGGTAACGAAGATGCGAAAATCCAGACGCCTCACATCGATCGACTTGCCTCTGAGGGCATTACCTTTACCGACGGCCACAGCTCTTCCGGCATCTGCACCCCCAGTCGCTTCGCCCTCCTTACCGGTCAGCATCACTGGCGAAGGTTCCACGGAATCGTCACCGCATTCGGCAAATCGGTTTTCAAGCCCGACGACTTCACCATCGCCAAGATGTTTAAGGAAAAGGGCTATCGCACCGCCTGCTTCGGCAAGTGGCACCTAGGCTGGGACTTCGATGCCATCCGCAAACCCGGAGTGGAAAAGAAGGACTGGCCCAAAGCGGAGTCCTACGATTGGACGAAACCCTTTCCCGGAGGTCCCATAGAACAAGGCTTCGATTACTATTTCGGCGATGGCACCATCAACTTCCCTCCCTACTGCTGGATAGAAAACGATCGATTTCTCACCGTACCCACTCTTCCCGTCATCAAGTCCAAGCCTCTGGCAGGCGGAGGCAGCTTTCGACCGGGCCCAATGGCGGAAAGCTGGAGTCCCTACGATATTCTTCCCACCATCACTGAGAAAACAGTAGAGTGGATCTCCCAGCAGTCCTCCGATCAACCCTTCTTCGCCTACCTCGCCTTCAACTCGCCCCACTATCCCATCGTCCCCAACGAGGAGTTTCATGGGAAATCGAAAGCCGGCTACTACGGCGACTTCATGATCGAAACGGACGCGATGGTCGGCAAAGTTCTGGCGGCCCTCGATGAAAAAGGACTCTCCGAAAACACAATCGTCATTTTCACTGCCGACAACGGAGCCGAAACGCTCGCCTTCGACCGACGAGAGACCTTCGATCATTGGAGCTCCGGAAATTTTCGCGGCGTCAAAAGAGACATTTACGAAGGCGGGCACAGAGTCCCTTTCATCCTTCGCTGGCCCAGTCAGATCAAAGCGGGAACCGTCTCTGACGAGGTCGTAAGCCAGGTGGACTTCGCCGCCACATTCGCCCAAATCATCGGCTACTCTATCGGCAAGGAAGACGCCATCGACAGCTACAATTTGCTTCCCGCCCTCAAAGGCCAAAACTACGAACGCCCTCTACGCGTCGCCACTGTCCAGAATACCCAAGCGAATAGGTTTGCCTTGAGACAAGGCGACTGGGTTTTGATCAACACCAGCTCCGGAGCCGTACAAAAAGAGCCGGAAAGCTATCTCCAGCATTTCGGCTTGCAGACCTATCCCAAGGACACTCCAGGCCTCCTCTTCAACCTCAAAGAGGACCCGCGTCAATCCACGAATCTCTACGCAAAATACCCAGAGAAGGTCGAGCGAATGCGGTCCTTGCTCAAAAGCTACATCGAAGGAAAGCCATGCGCGCCCAATAAGTAGCTATAACTTTTCACACAGCTCATAAGAAGTGCCCAATCAGCGCCGTATATTATATACGAAATCGATCTCGG
>JBCCZW010000041.1:0-13601 GCA_039186805.1 Verrucomicrobiota bacterium | reverse complement strand
TTGGAAGCGTCGCTCCAGCACTGGATGAGTTTGGAAGGGGCGGAGCAAGAAGCTTTTCGCTTTTTGCATGTATCGACTGATGAAGTTTACGGTTCGCTTGCTCCTGAGGACCCTGCTTTTTGCGAGACGACTCCCTATGCCCCTAATAGTCCGTATTCGGCGTCCAAAGCATCGAGCGATTTTTTGGTTAGGGCGTATCACCACACTTTTGGTTTTCCTGTGGTGACGACCAATTGTTCGAACAATTATGGTCCCTACCAGTTTCCGGAGAAGTTGATTCCCTTGATGATTCTCAATGCCCTGGAGGGGAAGCCACTCCCTGTTTATGGTGATGGTAAGAACATTCGTGATTGGCTGTATGTGGACGACCATTGTCGTGGTATATGGGTAGCTTTAACGAATGGGCGTTTGGGTGAGACCTACTGTATCGGGGGTAAGAATGAGATTCAGAATATCCGTATCGTTGAATTGATCTGCGAGTTATTGTCGGAATTCAGATCGATTGGGGAGAATCCTAATTTTGCGGGGAGAACAGATAAATCCTATGCGGATCTGATTACTTTCGTGATGGATCGTCCGGGGCATGATCAGCGTTATGCGATCGATTGCTCGAAGATGGAAACCGAGCTTTCATGGTCGCCGCTCGAGTCTTTTGAGACAGGAATCCGTAAGACGATCACTTGGTATTTGGAGAATGATGAGTGGTGTCGTTCGATATCGGAGCGTAAGTACAATAGAGAGCGTTTAGGTTTAAAGTAGGTATCTTGTGATGAAGGACATCTTATCCAAACCGACTTCGGAAGAGGTATTCAACCGACGAAAAGGAATTGTCCTAGCTGGAGGGTCGGGTACTCGCCTTTACCCCCTCACGATGGCGGTGAGTAAGCAACTGATGCCGATTTACGACAAGCCGATGATTTACTATCCGATTTCCTTGCTGATGCTTTCGGGGATTCGGGAAATATTGATCATCTCGACACCTGAGGATACGCCCTTGTTTAAGAGACTGTTGGGTACAGGAGAGCAATTTGGTGTAAAATTCAGTTACGAAGTCCAAGCGGAGCCAAATGGATTGGCACAAGCTTTTACGATTGGGGCGGAGTTTGTGGGGGATCAACCCTCGGCTTTAGTACTTGGAGACAACTTGTTTTATGGTCACGAACTGCAGACGACTTTGGAAGAGGCGAGCTCTAGGGAGGATGGCGCGACGATTTTCGGATACCATGTCGCAGACCCGACTGCTTACGGTGTGGTGGAGTTCGATTCGGAGAATAGGGCGATTTCGATCGAAGAGAAACCAACAAAACCGAAGTCTAGCTATGCGGTTCCTGGTCTGTACTTCTATGACGACTCAGTCGTGGAGAGAGCTAGAGACTTAGAGCCTTCGGCTCGTGGCGAATATGAGATTACAGACTTGAACCGTACCTATCTGGATGAGGGTACGCTTAGTGTCGGTATTATGGGTCGTGGTAATGCTTGGCTGGATACAGGGACTCACCAATCATTATTGGATGCATCGTTATTCGTGCAGGTGATTGAAAAGCGGCAAGGGTTGAAGATCGCTTGTTTGGAGGAAATCGGGTTTCGCAATGGTTGGGTAGATGCGGATTCTCTTGAACGACGAATCGCGATGTTGGGAAAAACTGAATACGCGAATTATTTGAGAGAGCTCCTCTAAGAGAGCTACATCTTCTGAATTATGGTTCCCAAGGTTTCTGTTGTTGTTGTCGATTATCGGGGGCAGCGTTTTTGGGGAAGTTTGTTAACCGCGCTCAGGCGTCAGACGTACCGTGACTTTGAGCTAGTCGTTGTTGATAACCACGGTGAGTTGGATCTTTCCTCGGGAGATTGCGGTGTTGAGATTCGCGTGCACAAACCGGGTGCGAATTTAGGCTTTAGCCGAGGGTGTAACTACGGGGCGAGGCGTGCTCGGGGCGAATACATCGTATTGTTGAACAATGATACGGTGCCTGAACCGGGATGGCTTGAAGGATTGTTTGATCGAATCGATAAGGATGATTCCCTTGCTGTGGCAGTATCCAAAGTTCTATTTTACCCAAGCTATGTTTCTCTGAAGTTAGAGTGTCCTGTATTCCGACCCTCTGATTCTGGCGATGGAAAAGATGAAAGGAATTTGGGGGTTCGTTTACGTATCGAGAATAATTGGAGGGAGTCATCAGGGTATTTTGTTCGATGCGGTATGCATTGGGAAGAGGCTGAAGGTGCAGAAATATGGCGTTGGACTGAAAGCGTCTCTGAGGTTTGGTTGCCTTGTGTTGGCGATGACTTGTGCTTATGCCTCGATACTCCGTTTGAGTCAGTAGGCGGAGAGATTGTCGTTCGAGTCAGTGGTAAAGAGTATCGTACGGAGATCACGGGAGAAATAGTGGAGTTGAGGGTTACTTTGGATCGACGGTACCTTTTTGATGTAGTGAATAATGCCGGTTCGGAGTTAAGAGAGGATGCTCTTCCTGGAGATATTGGGATTTTTGAAAAGGACAATGGACAATATAATGAGACGAGGGAGCTGGGAGCATTTTGCGGATGTTCTGTGATTTTGGATAAGGAAGTCTTCCTTGCTCATGAGGGCTTTGATGAGTCGTTTTTCGCTTACTATGAAGATACTGATCTTAGTTGGCGTCTGCAGAAATCTGGATACAGAATTTTGTATGAACCTCGAAGCGTGGTAAGGCACCACAGATCTGGAACAGGGGGAGAACTATCTCCGTTTTCTGTATACATGGGGAAACGGAATCGGTTCTGGACTTTAGCGAAGCATACTAAGCTCTCGGTCCTGCTAAAGTGTCTGTGGGAAGAATTCGAAGGGCCTCAAGGTTATCGATCTTTTCTGACCGATGAGCGATATTCTTATTCTCGGTTAAGGCGCGAGATCTTATGGGGTTGCTTCGTTCGAGTGCTGAAGCGACTCGTAGATTAGCCCCGAATGTATTATTTCAGCTCGCTGGCGTAGAAGGTGGCTAGGCGGAGGTATAGGGCGTAGGCGCTGTCGGGGGAGAGATGGGTGTGGGGCTGCCAGTTGGTGAGGCTGAGCGCGCTGTCTTTGCCTTCTCTGCGCAGGGCTTGGTGCATGGCTCTTGATTGGTCGGGGGAAACCTTTTTGTCGCTTTGGGAATGGATGAGAAGAGCGGCGGCGTTGAAGGATTCGGCGCTATTGATAGGGGAAAGCAGCTTGTAGCGGGGGGCGAGATCGTTGCTGGTTTCATCGAGGTGTTTGTTCCAATCGTAGATGCCTCCGAAGCCGACTGCGCATTGATAGAGGTTTTGTTCGGCGGCTAAGCTGGCGAGGGCGACGTAGCCTCCGAAGCCTTCTCCGTAGATGCCGACTTTTTGGGCGTCGGCGAATCCGTGTTGGATGGCCCAGCGGGCGGCGTCGGCGCAGTCTTGCACGGAAAGTTCGAGGATTTTGTGGAGGGGAAGATCGGCGTGAGTTTGGCCGTAGCCAGTGGAGCCGTGGTAATCGACTTTGATGACCGCGAAGCCGAGCTTTGCGAAGTAAAGGTTTTGGGGATCGTAGCCCCAAGTATTTCGCCCTTGGGGGCCGTCGCGCGCGATGACGATCAGGGGGAAGGGCTTCTTGTAGGGGTCTTGTGGAAGGGTGATGTAGCCGTGGACGCGTTGACCGTTTCGGTTGCTGAAGTAGAAGGGCATCGTGCGGGGGAGCTCTTCGGGGTCGAGGAGAGGGCCGCTGTAGCGAATGGTTTGGATGCGTTCGTCTTCCGTATCGAGGACAAAGAGGTGGCCGGGTTGATTGTCCGCGCTGGCAAAGGCGGACACGTGTCGCTTCGAGGTGTCCGTACCCAGTATTTCGATGTTCATGCCAGGCATGTAGGCAGAAAGGGTTTCGTGCCACTGTTGGTATTCGGCATCGATCCAAGCGTAAGTGGGTTTGTCGGCTTGGTAACGGAAACCGGCGATCGCATGGGTGAGATTGTTGCGGATGTAGGCGTCTGGGGCGACGTCGTAACCGTCATGGACATACCGTTGATTTCTCGACTTGAGACTGGGAAAATCGTGGAGGGAGACGACGAAATGGCTGTCTTCTAGATGGGTAGCGAGGAGAGTCGAACCGGCATCGACGATGGCGAGGTCTTGAAGTGATTCGGGAGTCTCGAGAGGTTCCCATTTGTCGAGACTAGAAGCAAAGAAGCTTGGTTCATCACCTTCGATCTTGCCAAGGCGAGGGGTTCCGTAGCTATCGACGATGATCTGATTGAAGGGCTCTTTGGTTCTCAGCAATGTGGTTAGCTCGCCGCTTCGGGCGTCTAATGTGTAGAGTTCATTGGATGAGGGGAATTTTGCGATGGCTTGACCTTGCTTGAAAGGGAGAGGGTGAACGATTTGGAGGACCTTGCCTTGGTCTTCTATCTTGATCGTGCTTTGGCGGCGTAGGTTGAGTAGGTTATAGGCTAAGTAGGTAGTGGCCTGTCGCCAGTTGTCGTAGGCGAGCGTGTTATCATCCAGCCAGTCGAGGCGCTTGATGCGGATTTCGTTCTTTTGCTCGTAGGCTCGGGAGGCGCTGGTCTCGATGTCGTGCACCCAGAGCCAGTCTTGTTTCCGCGAACGGAGGACGTAGGCCATCTTCTTTCCGCTGGGGGAAAGGGTGGGATGCTGGACTTGTCGGGCATAGAAGAAGCTGCGGGCTAGATTCTTCGCGTCTTGAGCGTGTGCGGTGAACGAGCCTGTAGCCATGATGGCGGCAAGCATTAGAAGGGGGGTGAATCTCCAAGTTTTGTTCACGTGTGTAACCGATCCTTTGGTGTAATTTGAAGGGTTTAAGGGGAACAGAGGCCGCTCAAAATGTCAAATTGCCCAAATGTGCGAATGAAATGTGGGATGCATTCCTTTATGGTTTCGTCCATGTCTCAGAAAGACTTTAAAATTTGTTTTATTGGCGCCGGCAGTGTGGGCTTCACGCGGAAGATCCTTCGCGATACCCTGATGGTGCCGGAGTTTCAGAATATCCGTATTTCGTTTACCGATATCAACGAGAAGAATTTGGATATGGTGACTCAGCTGGCTCAGCGGGACATCGATTCCAACGGACTCGGTATCGAGATTGAGGCGACGACGGATCGACGGGAGGCTTTGAGGGATGCGAAGTACATCATTTGTACGGTGCGCGTGGGCGGCTTGGAAGCTTTTCAGACAGATATCGATATCCCTTTGAAGTATGGGGTAGACCAATGCGTGGGCGACACGCTTTGCGCGGGAGGCATTATGTATGGGCAGCGGACGATGCGGGTCCTTTTGGATTTCTGTAAGGATATTCGCGAGGTGGCGTCCTCAGATGCCTTGCTGCTGAATTATGCGAACCCGATGGCGATGAACACGTGGGCCTGCAACAAGTATGGCGGCGTTGATACAGTGGGGCTTTGTCATGGAGTACAGAATGGACATGCAATGATCGCGAAGGCTTTTGGCGTGGAAGTCGAGGACCTAGATGTGGTCTGCATCGGCATCAACCATCAGACTTGGTACACTTCGATTAAGAAGGATGGCGAAGAGTTGACTGGCAAGTTGCTTGAGGCGCTTGAGGCGGATGAGAAACTCGCTGAAGAAGAGAAGTGCCGCATCGATGTCTTAAAGCGTTTTGGCTATTTCAGCACGGAGTCGAACGGTCACTTGAGCGAGTATATTCCTTGGTACCGCAAGCGACCGGACGAGATTAAGGATTGGATTTCTTTGGATCGTTGGATTTTGGGGGAAACTGGAGGCTACTTGCGGATTTGCACGGAATCGAGGAATTGGTTCGAGACGGACTTTCCGAATTGGATGAAGGAAGATCCCTTCAACTACAGCGAAGGATCACGCTCTATCGAGCACGGGTCCTACATAATTGAAGGATTGGAAACGGGGCGCGTTTATCGCGGGCATTTCAATCGCGTCAACAATGGTACGATTTCCAATTTGCCTGACGATGCGGTGATTGAGGCTCCTGGCTATGTGGATGCGAATGGCATCAACATGGCGATGGCTGGGGACTTGCCGCTGGGCGCCGCGGGCGTTTGCAACAACAGCATTACTGTTCAGCGGATGGCGGTCGAAGCGGCGGTGCACGGAGATGTGACTCTGCTAAAGCAGGCAATGCTGCTTGATCCGTTGGTCGGCGCGGTTTGCAATCCGCCGGAAGTTTGGCAGATGGTCGATGAACTCTTGATCGCCCAGAAGGAGTGGTTGCCTCAGTATGTGGACGGGATCGCGGAGATCGAAGCTTACCGAGCAAAGGAAGGCTGGCCGGTCGAGACGAAGGTGACTGAAGGAGCGGCCCGATTGAAGACGAAGACGGTTGAAGAAATGGCTGAGAACGCAGAGGAAGCGCGTCGCATGGCGGCTGAGTCTAACCGTGGCGAAAAAGAGGGTAAGAAGTTCGACGATACGACTGCGACGATTCTCAAGCGGATGAAGGGCTAGTTTCTACTAAGATGAGAGTAGGGGGCATCTTCGTGTCTTTGGGTGGCTGTCCGACAGGATAGAAGATTTTTTAGTCCGCTCGCCTGAAGAAGGGTGATATGCGTCTACCTGTGGCTCGCTTCAGGTGGGCGTTTCGATTTTGGTTTGCGGTTCGAGGTCAATATTTCTCAAGTCGTAGAGTTGATGAATCTGCGACTTGGCGCTCCTTTAAAAGAGTCCCGCCTATGCCTTCGTTCGCCTACAGCTTCCGTCGATATTTTGGCGTAGCCGCCCGCACTGTTTTTGGCTTTGCGTTGATAAGGCTGGGCTGTGGAGCCTTCGCTCAAGAAGTTGAGCTATTTGAAAGGGGGGCTCCGCCGAGTCGCGTGTTTGATAGAGAGGATTTTGGAGGGGGAGTTGCCGTTAGGAATTTGGCGTGGGCGGATGACGGGGCTTTGTATTGCGGCACGAATAAAGGAATCGTCCGCTATGATGGGCAGCGTTGGAAGTGGATCGGAGGTTTTGAGCAGGATATTGTTTCTCTAGCGACCGGAAGAGAGGGAGAGGTTTATTACGCGAGTTTCGAGAACCTGGGAGTGCTGAAACCTGATTCCCAAGGCGAGATGGTCGATCGTCAGTTCGACCTTCGAGAGGAGAACTCGGAGCGGACGCTGGGTTATGCCAAGTGGACGATTTTTGACTCTGATTTCGTTTATTTCGTGACGACGTCGGGAATATTTCGACTGAGCGTCGAGACTAGCGAGTTGAAGTTCGTTGCGGCGGGTGGAGAGATCTTATCGCCCGTGAATTTATTGGGGAGCGTTTATTGTATTATCGATGGGGAGCGTTTGGTTCGCTTTGATGGCGATTCATTCGAGGCGGTGGAAGGGATTGAGGATTTGGATACAGATTCAGGATTGAGCGCCTTGATGGTGTCCGGCGGCGATCGAATGGTTTGTTTTTTTAAAAGGGGATACACGGTCGAGTTTCACGAAGGGAAGATTCGTCCTGAAACATTCCAGAGATTTTCTAAATCGAGAGTCGTCGATCATGGATTCGTGACTGGGATGGGGAGTCAGATTGTAGTCGATGGAAATATGATCCACGAGTTTTCGGACGATGCTAAGTTTGTGAGGCGTCTAGACGTAGTGATCTCGGATTTTGCGGCTCCGATTTACCATGCTGATTTGAATCCCGCAGGAACTGAATTCTGGGTATCAGTGGGAACGCGTTTGGTGATGTTGGACTTGGAGGCGAGCGTGACTCGCTACTCTCGATTCCATGGGATCGATGGGCCTATACTCAGCGTAACTCGCTTCGATGATAAACTGTGCGTGTTTACAGCAAGGAAGCTTTTAAGGGGCAACTATGGGGTAAAGGGTCGTTTTAGAGAGTTCGAAGAGCTATTCGCGACCGATCAGGGTGTAGTGTCCTTCTTGGGTTTGAGTTCGTGGGGAGTATGGTTTGAGGCGGAGGGGGAATTGGCCTTGTATGATGGCGAGAGGGTTTATCGTGGAGATGATCTCGATAATTTGGATACGGATACGCCCTATGAGGGGCCGCATGCGCTTTATCGCCAGGATGGTCTAAGGGTGCGGATCTTCTCAAAGGAAAACGGCGTCTGGAACAGAAGTCCCCAGATCGTGAATGTCGGATCGATGATCTATTTGATGCATGACGATCATGCGGGAGGTCTCTGGTTGGAATTGGGAATTGGGCAGGTGGCTCGATTGCGAAGAGAAGGAGTCGCGTATCGGATCAGGAAATACGGAGTCGAAGATGGCTTAACGGAAGAATATATTGGAGTCTCGGCGTTGGGCGATCGCTGCGTCTTCATGTCGAAGCGCGGCCTGCTGGAATTCGACGAGTCCAGCGAAGCATTCGTGGTAAGCGAGAAGTATAACCCATTGAAGGAGATCGTACTGGAACCGTGGCGCATCTGGGAAGATCGCAATGGGCGGGTTTGGGCGAGGACCGAAGACAAGGTCGGCTTTATTAATCGGGATGCTGGCGGTCGCCAGTTTTTCGATACGTCGCCGTTCTACGGATACAATGAAATTCCTCCCGCGCTCAAGTGGCTGGATGATGATGGAACTGCTTGGTATGCGTCGCCTATAGGATTGCTTCAATGCTGCCCTCCTTTAGTAGGGCGTTCCAACAGCGATGCGGTCCTTAAGGTTTCTTTGGCGAAATCGGTGAAAGAAGGAAAGATTCTGAGAGACGATTTTGCGGGAGGGATGTTTAACGAAAGCCCGCAGGTATTGGCGCCTGGCGATAACTCGATCTTGATTCAGTTGAGTATCCCCAAGTTGTCGGATACGAGCTTGGCAAGCTACCAGTATCGACTAAATGGGGACGAAGCTTGGTCTGAATGGCGTTCGGAATCAGACATTAGGTTGGATGACTTGTCTGGAGGCGAATACGCTTTTGAAGCCAGGGCGAGATCGCATTCCGGACGTATACTCGAGCCGGTGAGCTTGGCGTTTCAAGTTTCGCAAGCAGCGAATGCGACGAGGTGGCAACTCGCGTTTTTGATTTTCGCTTGCTTGCTCCTGATAGGAGGAATTGCGGGGGCATATGCTTACTTTCTAAGAAGGCGAAATGCTAGGCTTGAAAACGTAGTTGCCGAGCGGACGCATGAAGTGGAAAGCCAAAAGGAGAATCTGACGAAGGCGCTGGAAGAGCTTAAGGACATGCAGGGTCAGCTGATGGAGTCCGCTCGTTTGGCGGGCCGCGCGGAGGTGGCGACGAGCGTACTACACAACGTGGGGAACGTTCTGAATAGCATCATGGTATCCATAAATTCGATAAATTTTAAGATAGGGCAATCGAAAGTGGTGGGCCTAAATAAGGCGGTCGATATGCTCGACAAAAACCGAGACAACTTAGCTGAGTTTTTGACTAAGGATGTGCGTGGTTCGCGTTTGGTGGATTACTTGAAGAATTTGAATGAAGTACTGATTTCAGAGCGCGATTTTTGCGTGGATGAGCTGGAAGAGACGAAGGCCCACGTGGCTCATGCGGGGACGATTATCGCGAATCAGCAAAAGCATGCGAAACGGGTCGAAGTAGATGAGCATTTTCGTTTGAAGGAGGTTGTGGAGGTAGCGGCGAAGATCAGTGTTCCCAGTCGTTGGAGAGATTCGATCAGGATGTCGATCGATGTGGACGAGACCATCGAGCTGAGGCTGGACCAGAGTTTAGTGCTGCAGATTCTGACGAATTTCGTTAAGAATAGCGCAGAGTCGATCATGGATGCTCGCATTAGAAGAGGACGTATCGAGGTTTTGGGGACACAGGACCTGGAACGAGGGATGGTGATTGTGGAAGTGAAGGACAATGGGGGCGGTATTCCGAGAGAGAAGTTGGAGCAGATTTTTCAGATGGGATTTACGACAAAGAGCTATGGTCACGGATTTGGGATGCATGCGGTGGCGAATCACGTGAAGTCTATGGGCGGTTGCGTTTCGATCGACAGCGAGGGACTTGGAAGGGGGGCTAAAGTAACCCTCGAGTTGCCCGTGACTGTGGATGATCGCGTATTGATCGGGGTGGAAGAGGATTAGGTTCTATTCAGGTCTCGGGTAGAAAGCTGATACTTTCCTTCGAATTGCTCTCTATTCGGCTCTTTCCGGAATTTGGGTGTATGGCTTAGCGAAGGCTTGCTTGAGTGACTTGAGGGCGCGAGGGTGGGGCGATGCTTGATGCTAAGCGTTCCGGCTTGAAGACCTTTTCCTGGGCTTGTTTCGATTTCGCGAATTCAGCTTATGGAACCCTTATAGGCACCTTCGTTTATGCTACTTTGTTTACTGAGAAGTTTGCGGAGGATTCAATACAAGGCACGGCTTGGTGGGGTTACGCGGTGGCGGTTTCGTCTTTGGTCATTGGACTGTCCTCGCCTCCTTTGGGAGCTATTGCAGATGCGTATGGGTGGAAGAAGCGTTTGATGACCTTTTTTATCGGAGTCTGTAGCTTGGCGTCATTCGCTCTATATTTCCCGACTCCGGAGTTCGCTATTTGGGGACTGGTTCTATTTGCGATAGGGAATGTTGCGGTCGAGTTGGCGATTGTCTTCAACAATGCGTTTTTGCCGGAGATTGCGCCGAAGGAAAAGATGGGAAAGATTTCAGGGCTGGCATGGGGATTTGGATACGTGGGCGGATTGCTTTGCTTGGGAATCGCTTTGGTGGGCTTCGCGCTGCCAGAGGAACCCTGGTTCGGATTATCGAAGGATGGCGATGAGCATGTGCGGGCGACGAATCTTCTGGTTGGCTTGTGGGTGCTGGTCTTCAGCCTGCCGATGCTTATTTTTGTGGGTGAGCGCAGGCAGGCAAAGTCGTCTGAAGGTATAGCGAATGTCGTAAGGAGTTCTTGGTTACGACTTTCAGAGACTTATCGAGAGATTCGGAATTTTAAGAACGTGTTCTGGCTCCTTTTTGCTCGATTGTTTTACAACGATGGATTGACGACGGTTTTCGCTTTTGGAGCGATTTACGCGGCGGGGTCTTTTGGGTTCGAGTTTCAGGAGATTCTAGTATTCGGAATCGTATTGAACGTGGCTGCAGGAGGAGGCGCTTTCTTGTTTAGCTTTTTTGAGGATCGTATCGGGAGTTTGAGGACGATCTTAGTGAGTTTGGTATTTTTGATTGGGGTCAGCATCTCGGCGGTTTTGGTAGAATCAAAGGATGCGTTTTGGGTCTGTGGGATTTTGCTAGGGATTTTTATTGGGCCCAATCAGTCGGCGAGTCGGGCCTTTATGGCTAAGATCGTGCCGGAGGAGAAGACGAACGAGTTCTTTGGCTTCTTTGCGTTTTCAGGAAAGACCGTCTCATTTTTAGGTCCTGCATTGTGCGCTTGGCTTACGGCAACCTTTGCGAGTCAGCGGGTGGGGATGATGGTCATTCCAGGCCTGTTTTTGTTAGGACTGTTTTTGGCGATTTGGAAGGTGAGGGATGAGAAGAGTGGGTGAAGATCGGCTCTGTTAGGTTCCGGACCGTTTCCAAACTCTACCTTTGAAATCGCATGAGGCCAAAGACTTCGTTGGGGTCGGTATAGAGGAGGGATTGCTTGGGTAAACTGGTTTGGGTGGCGATTTGCTGCCAAGTGGACCAGGATTCCGTAAGGTCGTTTTCTTGAACATGCGTTTTCAAAGAGGCGATCTGCTCGGGAGCGATCTTGGTCCAAGTGGTTTCGTACAAATGGAGGCTACGCTTGATGTGCGCGGCGTTGGACTCGCCTTCGCGGGTAAGGACGTCGTAAATGAGGAGGGCTCCGTGGGGTGAAAGGAGAGTCTCGAGGTTGCTCAGCAAGGCTGTTTTTTTGTCTGTATCGAGATGATGAATGGTGTATCCGGCAATGATCAGGTCGAATTGCGCGTCTTCTATTTTGGCGACTTGTTCGAGCATTTCGCCTTGGCGGAGTTCGATTTTTGGAATTTTGCCTTGGAGGTTCTTTAGGGCGAAATCGAGGGCCATGTGTGAGAGGTCAATTCCTAGATAGCTCTTGATCGGTACTAGTGGAGCGATGCGGCTGATGATGTGGGAGTCTCCACAGCCTATTTCTAAGATGGCAGGCTTATCGAGTTTTAGCTCTTTAAATTGGGAGCGGAGAATTTCCTCGATCTCGCGGTGCATCATGTAGTTGTGAGAGATGATCTTTTGGTAGATCTCCCAGCTTTCGAAAAAGGCTTTGATCTCTTCTGTATTGGGCATGGGTGGGATGCAGGGCCTGCGTGCCAGGCAATAGTAACTTGTTTTGCGTGGTCATCGGACTCACGTCCGATGCTACTTTTTTGCGGCGATACGGAGGAGCGAGCGGGTCCTCCTTTCGTCCTTTTAATAACTTACACCGGGGAGCCAAGTGACCAGTTGGGGAAAGAGGATCACGAGAGCAAGCGCAATGAGCTGGATGATGATGAAGGGGACGACGCCTTTGTAGATATGCTTTAAGGCTACGCCTTCTGGGGCTACGCCTTTGATATAGAAGAGCGCGAAGCCGACGGGCGGTGTGAGGAAGGAGGTTTGGAGGGCGACTGCGCAGAGGATGGCGAACCAAATGAGGCTGGGCTTGGAAGTCGGGTCCATGCCGCTTTCGGCGATCCAGGCAAAGTCCATTCCGCCGACCATTGGACCAACGATGGGGAGCATGATCATGGTGATTTCGATCCACTCGAGGAAGAAGCCGAGGGCGAAGATGATGAGCAGCACCACGAAGATGGTGCCGTAGTTACCTGAGCCGATGCCGAGGATGGCTTCTGCGATCATCTCGTCACCGCCGAGTCGTCGGAGGACGTAGGAGAAGCAGGTAGCCCCGATGAAGATGGCGGCGAGAAAGCCCATGGTGTGGAGCGTATCGAAAATCGACTTACGGAAGGCTTTGAAGGTATAAGTGACGGATTCGGTGAAGGAGGCGTCCTTTTGTTCTCCCTTGTTGATTTTGCCCATCAGGAACTTGATTCCGAAGGCGAGGAGAAGGGCTCCCATCGCTCCCATGCCGCTGGACTCGGTGGGGGTAGCGATGCCGAAGAAGATAGAACCGAGTACCAGTGCAATGAGGATGATGGCGGGAACGAAAGTGACGATGAGGTAAAGCCAGTCTTTGAAGGTGAGTTTGGCGGCATTCTTTGGTTTGGGGGCGGCCTGGGGCTTGAGGAAGGCGTAGCCCACGATGTAGATGAGGTACATGCCGCCGAGTATTAGTCCGGGGAATACAGCGCCCATGAAGAGGTCTCCGGTGGAGACGTCGAGTTGGGTCGCCATGAGAATAAGCATGATGCTGGGTGGGATGAGAATGCCGAGCGTTCCGGCTGAGCAAACAGTGCCCGTGGCGAGCTCGGGAGAGTATTTGAGCCGCATCATGGCGGGTAATGTGAGGGTCCCGAGGAGGACGACGGAAGCTCCGATGATGCCGGTGGAGGCGGCAAGCATGATGCCGATGATGGTCACACCTAGGGCGAGTCCGCCGGGGACGTTGCCAAGGACGCGTTGGAGGGATTTCATCATGTTCTCGGCGACGCCGGACTGATCTAGGATGTTGCCCATGAGGATAAACATAGGCAGCGCGACCAGGATTTCGCTTTTCATGATGCCGAAGACCCGATCGACGGTGAGTCCGAAGCGTTTAAAGCTAAGACCGGTGTAAAGATCGAAGACTTCGTCGAGTATGGTAGCGATGAATACGGTGGTTATGGC
>JBCCZW010000040.1:0-14024 GCA_039186805.1 Verrucomicrobiota bacterium | reverse complement strand
TCCCTTTCACCATTCCACATTCCACATTCATACCCGCCCCATTTCCCCCTCAGGATAAAAATATCAGATAATCGTAAAACAGTCCGAAAAGGCGATTTCCTCAGTGGAAATCTCCCAAATCGGCGCGTCCGCAACTCAGTTAGACTAAGGTTCCTGCACAAAGACGCTTAAGATATCTTCCCGCGCTCCGTAGTTGAAAGAAGCAACAGGAAGTTCAAACAAATGAAAAGCGTCGTAATTATAGAAGATCAAACCGCAGTCCGGGAAATGGTTTCCGAGTTCATCTCCATGTTACCAGGATACGAGATAGTGGGATCTTTTGGTAATGGCGAAGAAGGATTGCAGGGATGCATCAAGCTGAAACCGGAAACCGTCATTCTCGATGTCGGACTCCCAGAACTGAGCGGAACAGAAGTATTGCGTGGCCTCACGCTGCACGTTCCTGGCGTTAAGGTCCTCGTCTTCTCCGGAAGAGCGAGCTCCTCCAACATCAGAGAACTCCTCTCCGCCGGAGCTCAGGGATATGTCGACAAGATGGACGGATTCGACGAGTTTAAGAAAGCACTTGATATCATCTCTGGAGGCGGAACCTTTATCGGCCCCAAGATGGCAAGCGTCATGCGCTCTCTCATCCTCAATCCGGATTCAGCCTCGAGCGAAATCCCCCTCTCTGATAGAGAAAAGCAAATTCTTCAGCTAGTTGCCGAAAGTTACTCCACTAAGGAAATTGCAGCTCGCCTGAATATCAGCGTGCGTACGGTAGACAACCACCGCACCAACATCATGCGAAAGCTGAATTTGCACGACGTAGCAGCGCTTACGCGATACGCGATCAAGAACGATCTCATATCGCTTAACTAAGCCTGACTACTGCTCATATACATTCCTATTCTCTCGAACCACAGGTAAACGCCCGTCCCCCCAATGGACGGACCTTTCCCTACTCTTTCAACACCGCGCTCGGGAGCTCGCATCCCGAGCGCGGTTTTTTGAGTTCAACGGACTGAACTCGCCTCTCTCTTTCCCATGGACGGAAAAAATAAGCTCAGCCTCCCCAGCTCGCTAAACTCAATCTCCCAAGAAACCAGCCGCCCCGCCCGCAGAGGCAATCGGTTACGCCACCCCATTTCCGAAAACGGCAACGGCCGCTACCGTACGCCCGAATTCCCTCCAAAAGTCCAATCAGGCTGGGACTTATTCTCCTCGCTCGCGATACCCGGAGAAAACGCCGTCTATAGCCTGCACGATGGCCACGGAAAATTCATCGAGGTCACTCAAGGCTCAGAAGCCGTCTGGGGACTGGCCGCCAATTCTCTCAAAGGTCAGCAGCTCCAGAATTTCATCGATGATAAGGTCACGCTCTTTCAATGGATGCTAGGCCTCGATAGCCCTGATGACTTCCGACGCTTCTCCATCAAGAAAAGCAATGGGGCCACCTTCGAGGTGAACCTGAAGCGAATCCCCACCTTCATCTCCAACGAACCAGAGCAAACCCGTATCGTGCTCAAAGCAGTCCCCGCCGTATTCGAGAAAGACGGCGCCACTCCATTCCCAGTCAGCTATACCCTGTCCTCCATCCACGACCGCAGCGGCAAATTCGTTTCCGCCAACGCCTGCTGGACCAAATTCCTCGGTTTCAACTTCGAAAAACTCCCCGGAAGAAATTTCGCCGAACTCGTACTCGAAGAAGACCGACCTCGCATAGAGAACTTCTTCACCTACCCCGATCATCTATCAAAGAACGGTCATTGCATCATTCGCGTGAAAACGGAAGACGGAGCCGTTCATTCACTTCTCGTCAGCGCTAAATTCGATGCCAAATCGGAACTCTTCGCCGTCAATGCTCGCAACATGACGCTCGATAGAGTCAACCCAGCCCTCGACCTCCTAAAGGTTTCAGTAGAGCTTATCAAAGAAGGAGTCGCCGTCCTCATGAAAGTCGGCAATTCCTACCGAGTCTGCTACGTAAACAAAACCTTCGAAGAACTCACCGGATATAGCCAGTCGGGCATTTCCGGTTGCTCGCTCAGCTGCCTCAACGGCGCCAAGACCAACGCGAAAGCCGTCATGGAACTCGAGCAAGCCATGATTGACGAGGACAGCCATACCACAGAGATCCAACTCTACCGCAAAAACGGCGAATCCTTCTGGAGCAAAGCCTTCATCTGCCCACTCCGCGACCAGGAAGGCGATGCTCACTACTTCGCAGCGATTTTCGAAGACGCCACCGAAGTAAAGGAAGTGCACGCCGAACTCGAACACCGAAACCTCGAACTCAAAGAAGCTCTCGGCGAACTCAAGGTCACCCAAAAGGCAATCATCCAACAAGAGAACCTCCGAGCCCTCGGCCAAATGGCCAGCGGCATCGCCCACGACTTCAATAACCTCCTCGCCCCCATCCTCGGCTTTTCCGAACTTCTCTTGAACATGCCTGCCGGAAACCGCGACGAGAAGAAACTCGAATCCTTCCTCAAGAAAATCCAAATCGCCGCCCAAGACGGGGCCGCCGTAGTCGGCCGCCTCCGCGAATTCTACCGCTCCCAAAGCGAACCAGAGGCCCTCGCCCCCATAAATCTGCAAGATCTCGTTTCCCACGTAAAAGAGATCACCCGCCACCGCTGGAAAAACCAAGCTGAAGCCCGCGGGGCGCGCGTCGAGTTCGAAACCGAAATCGAAACCGAACGCTGCATCATGGGCAACGAAGCCGAGTTGAGGCAGGTCTTCACCAACCTCATCATCAACGCTGTAGACGCCATCCCGGAAACCGGCAAAGTGATTCTACGCATACGCGACGCGAAAGACAGAGTATGTATCGAAATTCAGGATACAGGCGTCGGGATGACGGAGGAAATTCGAGCCAAGTGCATGAACCCGTTTTACACCACGAAGGGCAAACTCGGCACAGGCCTCGGCCTTTCCATAGTCTTTGGAATTGTGCAACGCCACGGGGGCACATTTGATATCCACTCATCCTTAGGTCGAGGAACGACTATCACCATGGAAATCCCCTCCACAGAAGGCGAGTCAAAGGAATCCGAGGATATCATCGAGTGCGATGATGCTGACAGTAGCCTCCGGATTCTGCTCGTAGATGACGAGGAAGTCCTCCTCGAAGTCATTTCCGAATTGCTGGGCAACGGAGGCCACACGGTCGATAACTACTCCAACCCTCAAGACGCGCTCGCCGCCTTTTCTCAGCTCGACTACGATCTCGTCATCACCGACCGCGCCATGCCTGGCATGAGCGGCGACCAACTCGCAGCCGCAACCAAAGCCCTCAAACCCGAAGTTCCCGTTTACATGGTAACAGGCTTTGGCGACCTGATCAAAGAAACCGGCGAAATGCCGGAGAACGTAGACGAAGTGATAGGCAAGCCCGTCCCTCTAGACCTCCTGAACCGCAAGCTCTCAGAGCTAAGAAGAAAAAGGGCGAGCAAGTGATCCAATTGCCGCTCTAACGCTTCGCGTTTTTACAGCGACACGCCAAAGAGCGAACGCTTTTTCTTTCGTATCAAGTTGCGAATTCTAAGCAGTTCTACACGCTTCTGAAACCGCAAAGGCGATTTGAATATTCGCCGCGAAACCACCTTCCCGACAATACCGCGCCATGAAGTTGCCCACCATCGGCATACTCAAAAACGAGGTCTCCAAAGACCAAAAGCGTAGCCTACTGGGATGTATCCTCAAAACGCGAGAACTCGGCTACGAGCTAGTCGCCACTGACAACCTAGAGCTCCTCGACCCTTCGCGCATAGATGGTCTCATCTATATGCAAGGCCGCGAGATCGATGTACCCATGCTGAAGCGATTGGAAAAAAACGGACTTCCAGTGGTCGCTTGCGACTCAGTCTTCCCCGGCATAACTAGCGTCGCTCCCGACAATCGGGGCGCTGTCTTCGCGGCCGCCCAGCACCTGAACTCGCTCGGTCATAGACGCATCGCCTTCCTACGCGGATCCAAGGGAATCCGTAACGCCGAAGAACGTTTCCAGGCTTTTCGTCAGGCCCTGAATACCTGTGGACTCGACTTTGACCCTTCCCTAGTATCGATCGGAGAAGCCGACTTCTTCCTAGCTCGCAATGCAGTCTACAACCTGCTCTCGAATCGCCGAGATTTCTCAGCCATTCTTTGCTCCAACGACCGTTCGGCAATCGGCGCGATCACCGCTATCCGACAATCCGGGCTAAAGGTGCCGGAGGATATCGCAGTCATAGGCATCTCTAATTTCGCCGAAGTCCTGAGCATGACTGACGATCGTATTACCTCCCTCAACTACCCCACTTACCAGATTGGCATCAAAGCCGTCGAGTTGCTCCACCAGAAGATCTCTGGCGGAGAGATTCCCCAAGAAGAAACGCGACTCCCATTCCGCCTCATGCTACGCGAAACTTGCGGGGGATCCATCCTTGAAATCCCAAACGCATCCGCCGAGAGAAATGAAGAGGATCGACTCCTCAGCTACCTATTCCAAGTAGGCGCCAGTCTGAGCAACGAAGAAGTAACTCGACTCGTATCCAATTTCCACCGACGCGTTGGCTCCGGCGAGCACCCTATCGAGGCCTTGAGGGAAGTGTTTATCGAGGGCATTGAAAACGGCCTCAATCCATCGATCTTTCACCAACTGCTCATGCAACTGGGAAACAAGTTCGAACACTGGACGCCAAACAACCAAAGTCAGCCTACCACCGGCCAAGTCCTGGAAGCCCTTCAAGAAAGCTGTCGCGACAACATCATGTTCTACAAGCGGCACGCGGCAGACGTCGATCAACGCTTCACGGATATCACAGAATCGGTCTTCAACCTCCAAGTCGATATAACCGAACTCGGCAACATCGCTCCCATGCTTCGGGAACTCCAGCTCAAGCTCGAAGCCAAATACATCAGCCTGCTCGCCTTCGAATCTCCAACCATTTCTCTCGGAGCCTACAACGGCGACGTCGCCCTTTGGCAAATAGACGAATCGGCAACGACCGTCGATAAAACCATCAAATTCAATTCCCGGTCTTTCAAGTACGACGAACTCCTGCCATCCAGCCGCAATCTTCGTTCGATCGTCGCTACCATTCTAAAATCTAAAGAGGGTTTTCTCGGTATCCTGTTCATAGATACGGACACCGATTTCCTGCAATCTTACCACAAACTCGGTCCTCTGGTTTCCGCCAGCCTGCAACGCATCAGCCTTTTCGAATCGGTCCAAAAGCAAACTAGAAAGCTTGAACGACAAACCAAGGAGCTTAAGGAAGCAAATCATGAGGCCGAGATTGCCAAATCCAAAGAAATAGAATTCCGCCAGACTGCTGAAAAAGCCAACAAGGCCAAAAGCGATTTCCTCACTGTAATGAGTCACGAAATTCGCACGCCGCTGAATTGCATAATCGGCATGTCGGATATAGCCGCCATCGCGGAAACTCCCGAAGATGCCAACGAGTGTATTCGCATCGTTAAGGACTCTGCAAATTCCCTCTTGGAAATCGTAAACGACATACTCGACTTTTCCAAGATCGAAACGGGTCGTCTCAAACTTCGCTACGCGAATTTCAACATAGAGCGGCTAGTAAGCGCTATCGCGGAAATGCAGACTCCCGTAGCTCAAGCCAAAGGTCTGGAGCTACGCTACGCTCCAAATCAGAATATACCGGAAACCGTAGCCGGAGATCCAATACGATTAAGGCAAATTCTCACGAACCTGATCGACAATGCCATCCGCTTCACCGAATCCGGAAACGTTGAAATTCGCATCGCCTTCCTAGATGAAAGCGATTCCGCGATCCACTTGAAGTTTTCGGTTTCAGACACTGGGGCCGGCATGAGTCAGGAAGTTCGCAATTCGATTTTCGACGTCTTCAAATCTTCCCAATTAAACAACGATCAACTATACAGCAGCGTGGGCTTAGGGCTCGCAATCGTAAGTAGACTAGTCAGCCAAATGGACGGTAAGATCGAGGTGGAAAGCGAGTTAGGCAAAGGCACCCAATTTACCATCGTCCTTCCATTTAAGAAGCTCTCTCCTGCGTCGGTTCAACCCATATCCCCCACCAACCCAACGCAAGTCCGCTCCCTTAAAATGCTCGTTTGCAGTTCTGCGTACGACATCGAATCAATCCTGAGTCAAAGCGACAGGTTGAATGGTATTCGTATCGATTATTTAGATACTTTATACGAATGCGTAGCTGCATGGAAAAAAGCGTACCGCCAGAAAGAGCCCTACGCGGTAGTTCTCGTCGAACTCGACGACTCAAGGCAAGAAAATCGCGAAAAGCTCGAAGAGGTCGCGTTTTTCGACCCAAGCCAACTTGTAGTCGTCACTCCTCGAGGCCCTTCTTCCGCCAACCTCAAAATAACCCGCAACACTTTCTATCATATAGAGGAACCGCTTCGCAAAGACGACCTAATCAAAAACATCGACCAAGCATTCGGGCATGCCGAGAACCCCAGGAAAAATCCCTCGGAAACTCTAGATGCCAGTCTTTCTAAAAACGAAACGAAGCAGGTCAAACACCGGATTCTATTAGTAGACGACAACGCCTCCAATCTACTCGTCGCGCGAGCCATGCTAGAACGCGAGGGACATGCCGTCACCAAAGCTTTCAATGGTCAGCAAGCTATCGATCTTTGGCTGCACGGTCAGTTCGATCTCATCTTGATGGACGTCCAGATGCCAGGTAAAGACGGTTGGCAAACGACTCGAGAAATTCGCGAAGCCGAAGCCTCTACTGGCAAGCGCACCCCCATTATCGCGCTCACTTCGCACGCAATCGAGGGCTACGATCAAAAGTGTTACGACGCCGGAATGGACGCCTACATCGCCAAACCCATCGAACGCGAAAGCCTCGTCGAATTCATCCGCGAGGCCCCCGCAAAATACAGCAAACCTAAGGAACTCCGGTAGTCACTCAAAGTAGCATCGAGCGTGAGCTCGATGACAATCGACCGTCTCCTAAAGCGCTCCGCTATCCGAAAAACAAACCTTCGCTCAAAGCCGACTGAAGGTCCAACATCGAAACCGCCGCCGTTACCGACTGCTTCTCCCCACCGAAACTTGCTTCGATGTAAGCTTCGCTCTTTTCGAAGTCCAAAACGCATTCAAACGAGTTGTTATTCGCATAGGTAAACACCAAACGAGGCGTCGCGCAATCCGTATCCACAGTATGCTGACTAAATCCAGCCTCCCTCGTCTTCACGCCAGGTCTTTCAAAACAAGCGTTCATCGCCTCTCCGATCCAACTTAACAAGGCGCGACCCTCCGCTTTAAATTCAGCTCCCGAAGTGAGTATCACTTCATCCAAATCGCTCGCAATCGCCTCGACCGGAAAAGCGCTCAAGAACTGTCCGATGCACTGACGTACCGGCAAGAGTCGCGCGCTCGCAAGGTCATGCACCTTAGCTCTGTCGGGTATATCAACCTGGTCCAAAAGAAACCTCTCCTTGCTCGTATCCAACAGAATACGCTTAGATTCCTTAAAGAAATACTGATAGTCGGAAAGCCTCTCAGGCGAATCAAACCGAAACGGTAAATAGTAAACCGGCAGGTCTGCCTCCACAAAATTAGACACCTGGTTCTCTAGGTACTCGCGGCTCTTCAAAGTGTATCCAAGAACCAATGCCTCGCAACAGCTCATATCTTGACGTGAAGGCCCGATGTAGCATTGCGAGTAGATCTTGCACGCCATCCCCGCATCCGACTCCCAAGAATCAGGGTGAGCGCATAGCACAATCACGCGACAAGGGTAACGTCTCGAAAAATCCAATACGGATTCAAAAACGTCGTTTGCCTCATCCTCCGTACAATCGAAGCCCAAATGCAAAACCAAAGTCATGCGAGACGCCCGAAACTCTGAAGGAGCCGCTCCTTCGCCCGCCTGCGCATCCCACATTTCGGAGAGCGCGGCCAGAGCTTTACCCACAGGCACTTCCTGACCCGGTAGCTTGTCGAAAATTCCTCTCTGAGAAGTCATCGCAACTGTATCCTAAGACATCTCCTTAAGGTCGACGCCACTCATGACCGTTTTCCATGAGCAAACGGTCTGAAGCCAAAGGTCCCCAGGAACCCGCCGCATAGCTCTCCATGCCGCGCTGACCTTCATTCGCCCAAAACTCATGCAACGGAGTGATCAGATTCCAAGAAGCCTCTGTCTCGTCGCCGCGAATAAACAGAGTTCCATCGCCAATGATCGCATCTAGTACCAAGCGCTCGTATGCCTCCGAAGTATCCGATCCGAATGTCGTGCTGTAGTTGTAGTGCATCTTCACCGGCTGCGTCCGCGTTTGAAGACCTGGAATCTTGGCATTCGTCAAAACCGTCACGCCTTCATCTGGCTGGATTCGGAATACCAAAGTATTCGCCGCCAAATTGAACATCTCATTCTCGCTAAAGAGGGTCGAAGGAGGCCGCTTAAATTGAACCGCAATCTCCGTCACGCGCCGCG
Source organism: Verrucomicrobiota bacterium (assembly GCA_039186805.1). Classification (GTDB taxonomy): domain Bacteria; phylum Verrucomicrobiota; class Verrucomicrobiia; order Opitutales; family Opitutaceae; genus JBCCZW01. Next base: position 5,598 of record JBCCZW010000040.1, on the reverse strand, counting down.
ACATGCGTTTGCCAGACCGAAGATAGAAAGGAACGCCTTCCCAGCGCCAGTTATTGATGTTTAACTTCAAGGCCGCGTAAGTCTCCGTAGTCGAGTCTGCGGCAACGCCTTCGGCTTCCTTGTAGCCCACCACCTTTTCGCCATCAATCAAACCCTGCTCATACTGAGCCCGAACCACGTCGCCCTGTTGATAGGAAAGGTTCAACGGCTTGATCGCCTTCAAAAGCTTCACCTTCTCGTCGCGAATCGCCTCCGCATCCAAAGACGTCGGCGGCTCCATCGCCGTCAAAGCTAAGAGCTGCATCGTATGATTCTGGATCATGTCGCGCGTCGCCCCGCTCTGCTCGTAATAGCCTCCCCGCGTTCCCACACCCAAAGATTCCGCAACCGTTATTTGCACGTTGTCGACGTACTGACGATTCCAAAGCGGCTCGAAAATCGAGTTCGCAAAACGCTGCACCAGCAAATCCTGAACCGTCTCCTTACCCAGGTAATGGTCGATACGATAAACCTGCCGCTCTTGAAAGACCCCTTGGATCACGCGATTCAGCTCCTGAGCGGAAGCCAGGTCTTTGCCGAAAGGCTTCTCGATAACCACCTTGGTATGCTTATCAGTTTCTTGGTACTTGTCAGCCAAGCCAACTGTACCCAAATTTTGGATAATCGGCTTAAACACCGACGGCGGAGTCGAAATATAAAATACGCTCTGGGCCTCTCGACCTATCTCCTTCTCTAGTGAATCGATCTTATTTTTGAGGTTCTCGAACGCCTCAAGCTCATCATATCCGCCACTGCAATAGTGAGTGTGATTCTCGATGCGCTTCCAGATGTCTTGATTCAAAGCGCGCCGGGAAAACTTCTTAATCGAGTCCGACGCGATCGCTCGGAACTCATCGTCAGGGATTGGCTTGCGTCCATAGCCAATCAAATAGAAGTCCGACGGCAAAAGATTATCGACCGCAAGGTTATAGATGGCCGGCACCAACTTTCGGGCGCAAAGGTCTCCCGAAGCTCCGAAAATCGTAACGATGGTAGGCGGCGCGCCGCGATGCTTGCTCAGTCCTGAAAGGAAGGGATGTCTGGATTCTTGTGACATTTTCAGTTCTCGTGATTAGAGGAACGCTCAACTTGGCCAGCTGCCCCGCCCATGTAAAGCGCTTTACAAATTTCCTTAATCAAGCCCTTAGAGAGCGTCAAAAGAGACCTCGTTTCCAGAATCTAGATCCCAATAAGGTTCCACCAATCTCGTACCTAGCGGTTTCAAGCGAAGCGACACCAACAGTCGAGAAACTTCCGTCTCCCAGTCCCAATCTTTCTACCGCCCTCGGTTAGTAGCCTTACTAAACAAAGGAACATTTTCGAAGTGCCTTAATTCCAAAACTCTTCCTTCTTCATGCTCAACCTCTACCACATCGAATCGATGCGTCCGCGGTTTCTTCTTTAGGCCGTAAAGATAGCCCCGACAACAGCGAAGCAGCGCCTTTTTCTTCTTTGGCCCAATCGAATCGTAACCGCCAACGAGCGCTCCTTTCTTCCGAGTCCTCACTTCTACAAACACCAACACCTCGTTCACCCACCCGATCAAATCGATTTCATCCCTCCCCTTTCGCCAATTCCGCTCCTGCACTCGAAAGCCCTGCTTCTTCAAAAAACGCTCCGCTTCCGCCTCCCCCTTCGCCCCAACAGAAGCCCGAGTAGGTGCCGCTCCCCGGAAGAGTTGGAAAAACCGTGCCAGCATCACCCCAAACTGGCTAATCCCTAATGCAACAGAAAGCAAAATGTAGCATCGAACGTGAGTTCGATGAAAAATCGCGTCCGATCGAACGCGGCGCTGAACACCAACAATGGTTAAAATGCTCAAGCTGACTTCCGACCTCAGTCCTCTGATCTCCGTCAGACCGCTTCCTGAGCTAACTCCAAAGACACCAGGTCTTCGTCCTCATGCTCTGAGTTGAACTTCATCGAAACGACCTTCGAGACGCCCTTCTCCTCCATGGTCACTCCATAGATGGCCTGAGCCGCCGCCACGGTGCGCTTATTGTGCGTCACGATAATGAACTGCGATTGATCGGTGAACTGTTTGAGAAGCTTCGTGAAACGACCAATGTTCGATTCATCAAGCGGCGCGTCCAATTCGTCCAAGAGACAGAACGGGCTGGGTTTCACCATATAGATTGCGAAGAGCAAGCCAACGGCCGTCATCGTACGCTGCCCACCCGAGAGCAAGCCAACCCCCTTCAATCGCGTACCCGGGGGCTGCGCAATAATATCGATACCGCTCTCCAGAACGTCATCCGTTTCGATGAGCTGCAAATCTGCCTTCCCGCCGCCAAACAAGGTCTGGAAAGTGCCTCTGAAGTTCTCGCGAATCTTCCCGAAAGTATCCGAAAACTGCTCGCGAGACTTCGTGTTAATCTCGTCAATCGCTTCAACCAGCTTATCTCGCGAAGTCACCAAATCATCGTACTGAGTTTTCAAGAAGAGATGACGCTCGCGCAACTCGCCATATTCCTCGATCGCCACTAGATTGACGGCACCCATATTTTGGATACGCTTACGAAGCGTCTGAACTTCCTTCTGAATCTTCTTCCAATCGGTACTATCAAGCTCAGCAAGCTCTTCTTCGGTCGGCATTTTCGGAGCCGGAGCAGGAAGCTCCCCAGAAAACGCTTCGCCTTCTTCGCCCTCAGTCGCTTCTTGAACTTCAGCTTCCTGAGTTTCGCCTTCTCCAAGTACATCAGCTTCTTCTCCTGATTCGCCTTCAGCTGCGGGAACTGGAGCAATCTCTCCTTCTAAGCCTTCTTCGTCATTTGCTTCTTCAGCGTCAGTGTCGAGGTCCAGCTTGGGCAAATCGTCAACCGGCTGACGGGCTTTCCAAAGGTAGTATTTCCAATCAATGTCCTTCAGTTCTACACCGTACTCTCGAGTGATCTCCTCCTGAACGAATTCGACGCGCGACTTTTTCTCTGCGATCTGAACTTGCTGATTATTCAAGCTGCCCTTGAGCGTGTCCAGACGTGCGCGTACTTCCGCCTGCTCCTTTTCCAGAACGCTTATTTTCTGTTCGGTAGAAATCAAACCTTCCCGAGTTTGCTCTACAAGCGTCTTCGCTTCCTCGAGCTCAGTATCCACCGCTTCGCTACGCTGTTGCGACTCGACGATCGCTTCTTGCTCTTCTTCCGATTGCTGCTCCCAGTTTTCTATGTCGGAAGTCTTCGCTTCAATCAAACGATTCAGCTCATTGCGACGCTGCTCAATTTCAACCAAACCTTGGTTAAGAATGTCGAGACGCTGCTTCTTCTCCTGAAGGTCAAACTTGGCTTGCGTCAGCCCTTCGCGCCTTTCATCGCGAAGATTACGCACTTCCTCAATTCCAGTTTCAGCTCCTTCCAATCGCTGACGAGCCTGCTCAACCCTCCCAACCTCATCGGAAAGCTGAGTCTTCGCATTTTCAAGTTTCTCAGCAGAACGACTCCGAATCTCTTCCAAAGTATCGCGCTCGGTTTCCAAACGCTCCGCTTTCAGACGCTGCTCCTGCACCGCTTTCTCGGCATTGCGAATTTCCGCCTGCAGCGTTGAAAGTTCGCGGTTCGCTTCGTTAATCTCCTGGCGTTTCGTTTCGACTTCGTCCTCAGCGGACTCTAAAGCCTGATTGATGCTATCGGCTTTCGCCTTAGCCTCTTCCAGGGCTTTCTGATCTGCCTTCAACTCGTCCTGAGTCTGACGCAACTCCATCTCGCGCTGGAGAATACTGCTGTTTTTCGCCTTCTTGTATCCACCCGTGACAATACCGCGGGCATCAACAGTCTCGCCTTTCTTGGAAGCCACTTGCAGAAAGCGAAAATCGGGGTTGGTCTCCCACCACTTCAAGAACAGACCAATTTCCTCTACGATATAGCTCGCTTCCAATACCGCCTTTAAAGCGGCTGTATGATCGCCCTTATCGATTTCTATAAAATTCAATGCCGGCGGCAACCAATCAGGCAGGTCCATCTTCGCCGCGCCCGCAGCTTGCTTCTCCTCCAATTTTAAGCACACCCGGCCGACCTTTCGATCTTCGAGCTGCTGAAAAATCTCAATTACCGTATCCGCATCTCCCACCGTAATCGCCTCAACAGCAGAACCTAGCAAAGCTTCTACCGCTTGCCCGTATCCATCTTTCACGGACATCTCATTTGCTATCGGCGAAAATTCCTTCCCTTGCAAATCGCCCTGCATCTTACCCTTCAAAAGAGCCTTCGCCCCCTCGCCATAACCCTCCAACTTCTCCTGGAGCTGCTGCAATAGCTTCACCCGCGCAGTCTTCTGAGCCACCGTGCGATCCAATTGCTGAATCTCGCCCTGCTGAGTTCGAAACGACTGCCGCGTCTCTTCAACCTTGTCTCGAGCGCCCTCCAATCCCGTTTGAAGTTCCTCCTGGAGATGCCGAGTGGCTTCAATACGAGTCCGAAATTCCTCCAAGGCGTTCGAGGCGTCGGTCTGGCTTTCTGAATGCTCAACGAGTTCTTCCTCCAAACGCATCATGCGACTTTCACTGGTGCGTGCCTCTACCTCCAGCGCTGCCATCTGCTCCCTACAACGCGAAACATTCCTCTCGGCATCCTGAGAAGCGATCCGAGCCAATTGGATTTCCTGCTCCATCGACAGCATCTTCCTTTCAATTTCATCCAGCTCCCGATTCCGCTCCTGAAAGATCTCATCCGAATTCCCAAGCACATCCATATGCATCTGCTTATCCGCAGAATGCTCATCGAGCTTAGCGGCCATCTCAGCTATCTGAGATTCAAACGACGCAATCTCCTCCCGAGCTTGCTCGATGCGCTCCATCATCGAGTTGATCTTAATCTGAGCCATATGAGCCGCATTGGTCGCCTGCTCCTTCATGCTCTTAAGATCGAAAACCGATTGCTGAGCATCTTGAACTTTTTGAGTCAGCGCCTGACGCTCTTCCTTGTTCACCATTAAGTGATGCTCTTTATTCTGAGCAGACTTTTGTAGCTCGTCTACCTCAGCTTCCAAATCGCCCGCGCTCGAGCCGATGTCTTCCAATGCCGCGCTTAAGGTGCCGAATTGGTAGGCGCTATAGCCAATGTCCAAATGGCGCAGCTTATGGCTCACCTTTTTATAGCGAATCGCCTTCGTCGCCTGACGCCGCAAACTCCCAATCTGACGGCTAATTTCAGAGATCACATCCGTGACGCGATTTAGGTTCGTCTCGACATGTCCCAACTTGTTGAGAGCTTCCTTCCGCTGCGCCTTGTACTTTGAAATTCCTGCCGCCTCTTCGAAAACCGCCCGACGCTCTTCGGGCTTCGACGAAAGGATCTGGTCGATCTGACCTTGAGCCATAATCGAATAAGAGGTCCTACCGATGCCGGTATCCATGAAGAGACGCTGAATGTCTTTAAGGCGGCAGGCCTTGCCATTGATATAGTAATTGCTACCTCCATCGCGATGGACGCGACGAGCCACCTCTACTTCATTGAACTCGCTGCCCAACATGCCCTCGCAATCCGTCAGCGTAATCGCCACTTCGCAAAGGTTCAAAGGCTTGCGCTTATCCGTCCCTGGGAAAATGCAGGACGTGATCTTCCAAGG
>JBCCZW010000039.1:0-14077 GCA_039186805.1 Verrucomicrobiota bacterium | reverse complement strand
CTTGAGCGATAGGCTGACCTATGCGCTCATCTTCGAGGACGCTATTGTCTTTGGAGCTGATGAAGGAGGTGATGATCGCGAGCGCCCCGAGGATTGCCGCGCTGATGTATAGATTCTTTAAATTCATCTTTGGGAATTCCTTTTATAGAGTTCTCTTGCGGACGCTGCGGTAGAAGAGGCCGATCCCGATTAGGATGATGGGCGCCCAGAGCACGTTGATCGCGGCGAGCCTTGTACCGAGCCTTTCGATGTCTTTGGTAAGCTCGCGACGTATCTGCCGTCGTTCCGCTCTCATGCTTACTTCTTGTTCGCGTTGTTTCTCGATCGCTTCTTGGAGTTCCGGCGAGGCGACAATCAGGCCGCTACCGGTTTGCTGTTGGAGCAGGTTCTGGAGTTCCTGTTGAACGGCTTGGATCTGCTCATCTAGCTCTTGCTGGCGGGCTTGGAATTTCTCTTGGGCGACGGCTTGCATTTCTTCAACTACATCGAAATCGCGCGTGATGGCTTTTTTGCTACGAATGCCAATCAGGTCTTGGGAGCCGCCAAGGTAGTCTATGAAGTTCGAAGCCAAGGTTTGATTGCCGTTGAAGAGCTGGATCTGCTGCATCCCGAGGAAGTTCGAGCGTTGGACCGAGAAGGGGTCTAAGACCCAGTCGGAATCGGCAATTATGAAGACTGAGCTTTCGCCCGATGAAATGTGCGCGGCAGGTTCAGTTTCGCCCTCCTGCTCCTCGGTTTCGCCTGCTCCTGGTTTCCCGTCGGGGAAGGCGGTTTTGAATTCGCCTGTGAGAAGACCTGCAATGATTTGCTCGCCTTCCAATGGCTCAAGCTGGTTCATGAGCGAGGCAGGGTTCATGAAGCTGAGCATCATGGCGTTGATTGATCCTGCTCTGTCCGTGGTCTTGACGATGGGCTGCAAGGTGAGACTGCTTTCATCGGAGAGCCTGAGAGAGCCCGCCTCGAGTATCCAGATATCTTCGACGCCGTTCATGGGCAGAAGGCTCGAGTCCTTTTGTCCCTCGCGAGCGACGAGGACCGTTGGCATGGATTGTCCTTGCTGAGCGTAGGCGAGGGTAGGGTCAGCCAAGGCGCTCTGGCTATCGAACTCGATACCCCATGCTTCTAGGAGCTGGGGTATATCACTGGTCACGTTGGGGCTTGGCTGGCCCATCATGCCGCCCATTTGTTGCTGGCGTGATTGCTCGCGCATGAGTCGCGAGGATGGATCGATAGCCAAGAACAGCGGCTTGCCCTTCAGGATGTGTTGGTCAATGGTATAAACGAGACCTTCTGTGAGGCCGATGGGGTGAATAATTGCTAGAATGTCGAGATCGCTTGGGAGCGATTCAGCAGCGGCCTCGATCACCTCGAGGTCGTAGTTTTGCGAAAGCGCGGTATAGATGTACTGGTCCGGCTCTTGTTGGCGTCCCATCTGCATCATCATCTGAGGCGGGATCGGAGGCGATTGGAGCGGTAGTCCCGTGATCAGGCCGAGCTTCGGTTTTGCGAGTTGCTGTACTTCGTAGATGAGGGTTGATATATCGAATTCCAGATAGCCTTGAATTTCGCGGTTTTGGTCGAAGAAACGGATGTTCTGCTCCGTGTCTCCTTGAATGGCGACAAGACCTAGGAATATGCGGTCGCCCGTGGGGAGATCTTGACCGTGAACTCCGGCGGCTATGGCATTTTCTTCTTCTTCAGAATCTGGTTCGGGGTCGATGATGTTGAGTACTATCTTACCATTGCCAGCTCTTTCGTATTGCTTCAGTATCTGTTCGACGCGATTGGCGAAGTTCTTGAAGGGCGCCAATTCCGGTGGGAGCTTGACGGATTTGGTGTAGTAGAAATCGAGCGTTACGGTGTCTTCGATCTTATCTATAATCGACTCGCTATTCTCAGTGAGCGAATAGAGGTTTTCCTCCGTTGCGTCTATTCGTAGTGGAATCGAGGATATTATGTAGTGAGCCAGTAGGCAATTCACTGCGATGAGCGCGATGAGATGCAGTTTCGTTGATGTCTTCATTGCTGTTTTGGCTCCTTTCTATTTCTTGAGGATTACGATGTTGATCGCGAGCGCGGCGATAGTGAAGAAAGCGAACAGCGATACAGCTCCCAATTCGATCAGACCGATGGTAAGAGTCTGGTAGTTGATGAGGAAGCTGAGGTTCGTGAGGAAATCAATTAGAGCAGTGGGAGCGAAGTCATCGATATAGTCGATTAGGCCTTGAGCGCCACCGATTGTGATCGCGAAGCAGGCAGCTATACTGGCTACGAAGGCAATCACTTGGTTCTTGGTTGCCGAAGAGCAGAGCGAGCTGATTCCTAGGAATGCGGCGCTTAGCAGCAAGCTGCCGAGGTAGCCGGATAGCATTACGCCCCAATCTGGATTGCCGAGGTAGGCGGTCGTGAACGCCAGGGAGAAAGTTAGAAGCAAGGCGATCGCGACAAAAGCGAGCGCCGCGAGATATTTTGCTAAGACTGCAGAGGCTACGGAAATCGGTAGCGTAAACAGAAGCTCAATACTGCCGGAGCGTTTTTCCTCGGACCATAGGCGCATGCCGGTGGCTGAGATGAAAACGAGCAGTATCCACGGCAAAAAGCGGAAGAGAACGCTAAGGTTCGCTTGGCGGCTTTCGTAGAAGTTCGCGTAGAAGGCCAAGCCGAGAGTAAGTAGATGGAAGGCGATGAGAATGACGTATCCGACTGGAGAACGGAAGTAGCCGAATAGTTCTTTTTTGAATACAGGTAGAAATTGCTTCATGCGAGTACCTCCTTATTGGTGAGATCTCGGAAGATTTCGTCGATCTTCGCGCCGGGTTTGCGCGCTTTGAATTCTTCGGGCGTTTCATCGACGAGGACGATTCCTTGATCGATCACGATGACCCGGTTGCAGATTGCCTCGACCTCTTCCAAAATATGAGTGGAGAGGATGATGGCTTTGTCCTCGGCCATGTTTTTGATGAGCTTGCGGACTTCGTTCTTTTGATTGGGGTCGAGACCGTCGGTGGGCTCGTCGAGGATGAGAACGGGCGGATCGTGGAGAATCGCTTGGGCGAGGCCGACGCGTTGGCGGTAGCCTTTGGAGAGCGTTTCGATGGCCCGATTCTGCACGGATTGCAGGTGGCACTTCACGATAACGTCGGCGAGGCGCTTGTTGATTTCTTCGGCTCCGTTGAAGCCGCGAGCTTCTGCCACGTAGCTTAGAAATTCCAGTACGGTCATTTCTGGATACGAAGCGCTGCTCTCGGGGAGATAGCCGATGCGGCGTTTGACCTCGATGGGGTCCTCGTTTACATCGTAACCGTCTACGCTGGCGGTGCCATCGGTAGGGGCCAAATAGCCGGTTATGATCTTCATAGTGGTGGACTTTCCGGCGCCGTTGGGTCCTAGGAAGCCGAGGATGTCACCCTTCTCGACTTTGAAAGAGACGCCAGCGACCGCGCGGAGGGAGCCGTAGTCTTTGACTAGTTTATCTACAACAATCATAGCTGAAGTTTTTTAGGGAATGAAAGATAGATGGGTTTTTGAGGGGGAGGTTCCGAGGGAATCCCACTTGAGAAAACGCACAGGGTTAGTTTTAAAATGCGGGCAGGGATTTATGAATCGAAATGCGCGATTTCAAGTGCGGAATGGACGAATATCGCGAACTGGGAGGGCGTTTACGAGTTTTTAAGCTAGGTTTAGTCGTCTGCTTCTAGGTCTAGGGTTTCTTGCTCCGCGGTAGGTTCTTCCCCAGAAACTTCGTCTTTGAGGTGGCGCGGGGGCTTGGAAACGCGTTGGGCAAGGTAGTACTCGCGGTCGGCAACGATGCGGTCGCAAATTTGCTGGATGTGCATCCGCAGCCACATCGAGGTATTGCTGTCGGACTTGTAGCGCGCGGGGCCGTAGGCGTGAATGCGATTGGTCTGAAGGAGCCGATCGTTCTGCTCGAATTCCTTGTCGTTTCCGGGCTTGTAGACGGCAAAGGCTTTGCCTCCGAATTTGCGGACTACTGCGAAGCAGGGGACGTCGCTGGGCCCGTCTGCGATGTAGATCATGTTTTGAAAAGGGATACGCCGGTCTTCTTGGGGCATCTTGGCATTGACGTCGATAGAGTCGTCCTTGTTGACGCCTTTGTTTATTTCGAAGAGGGCGCGGGTCTTGGTTGTATTGTCGATGATTATGCCGACTTGGCTGATTTCGTCCGCCGTATCTATTTCAAACTCGTCCTGGTTTAGGAAGCCAGGTTGGAGAGGGCTTTCGAGAAATTCGCAGCCCCAGATGCCATCGACATAGGGGGCGATTGCGGAGCCTCGGATCATCTCTGCTAGGCCGGTGCTGACGATATAGTGTTCGAGGGTGATATCGTGGCGGATGTACTCTGGCCGAGAGGTGGTGATGTCGCGGAGTTCTTGGAAAAATTCGGGGAGCCCTTCGTAGAATTGGACTTGGGAGCCGAGCTCGCGGAGCTTTTCGTTGTTGAGACCGCCTAAGTTTCCGTTTCGCACGTAGGTGAGGAGGTGGTTCAGGTAGACCATCTCGCCGGTGATGCTAGAGCCGCGGTCCTTATAGCGGTCGTGAGCGGCGTTTACTTCGTCCCAGAAGTTCTCTTCGTTGATCCCGAAGGTTTCGAAGATCGGCTGCTGCATGTAGCCTGGAATGAGCGTCTTGTCGAAGTCCCAGATGATAGCGACTTTGTTTTGGGTAGAGAGCGACTGCGACATTGGTGGGGAGAAAAAGGGGAGGAGGCTGGGATTTCAAGGAGGGAAACTCTTCATCGTCTATCTTCATCTTATATATGTAGGGAGGTAAGATGAAGATGAGGATAGAAGATAGAAGATTAGGCGCTGCGATTTGCCTCGGCTCATTTTGGGCGACATTTTCAATTTGCAAGTGGGCAGGGGGTGGGGCATTGGTTCTCGTTTTTATAAAAGATGGAGCTCCCAGATATCACACCATTTAAGAAGCGCGTTCAGGAAATCGACGAGATGATGAACGATCCGGACTTCTTCAACGATGCCCGTCGTTCGGCGGCGATTTCGAAGGAGCAGACCAAGCTGCGTCAGTTGCTGGAAGACTACGAAGGACTCGAATCGGCCAAGGGCGATGTGGCGGAGTACAGCGCTATGCTGAATGATTCGGAGGGCGATCCAGAGTTGAAGGAATTGGCTGAAGCGGAGCTCCCGTTAGCCGAGAAGCGAATCGAAGAGCTTGAGAGCAAGATCATGATTGCGATGATTCCGCCCGAAGAAACGGACTCGCGTAACACTATCGTGGAAATCCGAGCAGGCGCGGGGGGAGATGAGGCTTCGCTTTTCGCAGGAGATCTATTTCGCATGTACAATCGCTTGGCAGAGCGATCGGGGTGGCAGGTCGAGCAGATGGGCGCGAGCGAGAGCGGCATCAGCGGCTTCAAGGAGGTTTCTTTCCTGATTAAGGGTGAGGATGTGTACAAGCTAATGAAGTTCGAGTCGGGCGTGCATCGCGTCCAGCGCGTGCCGGAGACGGAATCGCAGGGTCGGATTCATACCTCGACGGTGACTGTGGCGGTTTTGCCGGAGGCGGAAGAGGTGGATATCGAAATCAACTCGCAGGATTTGGAAATCACCGCGACGCGAGCGAGTGGGGCGGGAGGTCAGCACGTCAATACTACAGACTCGGCGATTAACATCGTGCACAAGCCGACCGGAGTGACGGTTTACTGCGCCGATGAGCGCTCGCAGATTAAGAATCGAGCGAAGGCGATGAAAGTCCTGAGAGCGCGTCTTTTGCAGGCGAAGCAAGACGAAGAGCGCGCGAAGTACGCCGCGAATCGCAAGAAGCAAGTGGGTACGGGGGACCGTAGCGAACGGATCCGCACTTACAATTTTCCTCAGAGCCGCTTGACCGACCATCGCATTGGTTTGACGATTCACAGCCTGGCTCAGGTGATGGATGGCGAGGTGCAGGAGGTGCTCACCTCTTTGCAAGAGGCGGATTTGAATTTCAAGCTCGAGGCTTTGATGGAGGGGCAGTCGAGCGAATAAATGCGTTTATGGATTTTCTGAATACTGAGAACGGCAAGTTGGGGAGGATGAGGGCAGACTGTTTTCTTCCAAGCTCCGCGTTCTCGATAATTCTCGGTTTTGTAGCGGGTCGGCTCTCTGGTTTGCAGTCGGGAGTCTTTGCTTGATATGGCGGAGACGCTTACAGTCTTGGATGTCGTTACTAAAAGCGCGGGCTTTTTGGAGAAGAAGGGAGTGGAGACGCCGCGGCTGGACGCGGAGTGGTTGATTGCGGGAGCTTTAGGACTTGGCAGAATGGATCTGTATCTGCAGTTCGATCGGCCTCTGGTTGAGGATCAGCTGTCCGTAATGCGTGGATACGTGGCGCGTCGGGCTAAGAGAGAGCCGCTGCAGTATATTTTGGGTCAGACACCATTTCGGGATATTACGCTCAAATGCGATGAACGGGCTTTGATTCCTCGTCCGGAGACGGAGTATCTGGTCGAGTTGGCGATGGGTAGCTTGCCTGAGATGGATGGCGAGTACCGTATCCTTGATTTGGGTACGGGAACAGGAGCGATCGCATTGGCGCTCGCGTATTCGTATCCGTTGGCGAAAATTTTGGCGGTGGACCGAAGCAAGGATGCTTTAGCGTTGGCTGCCGAGAATGCTCTGCTGACCGGGTTTCAGACGCGGGTTGAGTTTCGGGAATCGAATTGGTTCTCTGGGATTGAGGAGGACGAGCGGTTTGATTTGATTGTTTCGAATCCGCCTTACCTGACGGACCAGGAGCTCGCGGAGGCTCAGCCGGAAGTGAAGGACTTTGAGCCGGGATCGGCCTTGGTAGCGTCGGACGAGGGGAAAGCTGATTTGGAGACTTTGATTCGGGGAGCGAAGGCTCACTTGAATGTGGGAGCCAGTCTGTGGCTCGAGACGGGGATTGCCCAGCATGCGGATTTGCTGAAGTTGAGCGAAGCGTGTGAGTATTCGAGCGCTGAAGGTTTGGACGACCTAACGGGCCGGGAGCGTTTCTTGAAGATGACGAATTAGAGATCTGGGTTCTTGGAAAATCGCTTGCGGTTAAGATTCCCGGATCCGCTTTGAGACATATAGGTTGACATTCGACATATTATATGTCGTTTGTCGACATATGGGAAAAAACAGAATGGATATGCTGCAGGGGACGCTGGATTTGCTGGTGCTCCGCATACTTCTCACGAAGTCAAGGCATGGCTACGAGATCGCCAAGCGGATCTCCATGCTTTCGAGCGACTTATTTAAAGTGGGGCAGGGGTCGCTGTATCCTTCCCTTCATCGTTTGGAGAAAAAGGGATTTGTTAAAGCCGAGTGGGGCGTGACGGATACGGGACGGAAGGCGAAGTTTTACGCGTTGACGGATGCCGGACGCAAGCAGGCCGAGGAGGAAAAACGAGCGTGGTTGGAGTTTTCCGCCGCAATCGATATCATCATGAGGGAAGGATAGAACGATATGAGGTTCTTGCTTAGTATTGGATACGCTCTCGGCGCTTTTTTTGGTCGGGGGAAGAAAGAGACGGAGTTGGATGAGGAAATGAGGACCCACATCCAGCTTATGGTGGATGACGGCGTTGCTCGAGGATTGAGCGAGGAGGAGGCCAGAAAGGAAGCGATGAGAGAGTTTGGGAATGTCGTAATCGCCAAAGAGGAAGTGCGGGATGCCTGGGGAGCGCGGATTATCCATGGGTTTTGGAAGGATTTGAAATTTGCTTGGAAACAGCTCTTCAAGACAAAGGCTTATAGCGCATCCATTTTGTTGATACTGGGGTTATGCGTTGGGCTGAATTCTTCGATTTTTTCGGGCATCTACAATAATTTGGTGAAACCCTTCGATTTTGAAGATCCGGAGACTGTGGTTGTCGTCGGTAAGTCGTGGAGAGCAAATGGGGATGCCGTTTTTTCCACTTCGATATTGTCGTTTTTGGAAATCGAAGAGCAGCAGGAGGCTTTCTCCAGCATTGGTTTCATCAAGCAGGAGAATATCGATGTCAGTCGGGACGCAAAGCCTAAGAATCTAAAGGTCGATTATGCGACGGCGGGAGTTTGGGGCGTTACGGGCGTAAGCCCTTTGATCGGACGCGCGTTTACGGAGGAGGAAGTTGCGAGAGGCGAAAAAGTGGCGGTGCTCTCTTACGGTTTTTGGAAGAGCGAGTATGGCGGAGCGAGAGATGTATTGGAAAAAACAGTACGTCTCAACGGTGAAACCTTTGCTATCATAGGGGTGATGCCTCGTGGGTTTAGTCTGATGTTTGCAGAGAGCGTCTTAGCGGTTCCTAAAGTGATTGCCGAGTGGGAGATGAGAGAAGATCAGCGTAATAATAACGGGATTATTATTATAGCCCGATTGGCTGAGGGAACGAGTCTGAGTGACGCGCAGCATGAGATGAGCGCCTTGTATCAAGACTATTTGGAGCAGGATTCTGAAGCGAAGAAGAGCGCTGAGCGAACGGGCGAAAATTACGCGATCGTTCCGGCTGCAGATTTCACGCTCAAAATGTACCCTGAGATTGAAACCATGCTGTACGGTTTGCAGGGAGCGGCGGCGATGCTTCTTCTTATTGGCTGTTTCAATATCGCGGGTCTGATGCTGGCGAGGGGAGCATCGCGTGTTCCAGAGGTGGGGCTGCGGATGGCTTTGGGGGCGGGACGTCTGCGTATTGCAGGGCAGATGGTGACGGAGAATAGTTTATTGTTCGGTTTCGGTTTGATCGGTACGGTTTTGATGACTGATTTCTTCAACTACATCTTCACCGGTCCTTGGATGGGTCCGAATCCGCCGATTGGGCGCACTGTCGGTACTGAGGATCGTGTGGCTCCGTTTGTTTTTTCCGCCCTGGTGATTCTCATCGCGATGGGATTTTCTTCGTTGGCTCCGGTTTTTATCGTTTCCGGGAAACGGGTAGCGAAGAGCTTTGCGGGCGGTCGCGTCACGGGAGCGAGTTCGGGTAGCAGGAATCGTTTGCAGTCCTTTTTGATCGTAGGACAGATTTCTCTATCATGCTTTCTACTGATCTGTACGGGCTTGTTTCTCTACAATGTGAAGAACTCGATGAATAAGGATTTTGGATACGAGACGGATGGGCGTATGGCGATCGAATTGAGTTTGCCGGATTACCGATACGGCTACGGTCTGGAGCGGCGCCAGTTTCAGGAGAGATTTGCGTCGCGACTGAAGGAGGCTCCTATGGTATTGGATGCCGCGATGTCCTATCGGGCTCCGATGGATTTTAATCCGATTATGTCTTCGTTCGAAGTTTCGGGTCGGGAGATGCTGAGTGAGGAAGACTATCCTCGCAATACTTGGTATAGAGTTCAGCCGAACTTTCATGAGCTGATGGGAATCGATCTTGTTGATGGCCGTTTCTTCAACGATCTGGACAATTCCCAAAGCGAAAGCGTTGTGATCGCTAGCAAGAGCTTAATTCGCTATATGGGCGAATCGCCTGCAATAGGCGCGACCTTGAAGTTCTGGGATAGGGAGTTTCGAGTGGTGGGGATAGTAGAAGATACTCGAGATAACCCTCACCTTATGGAGGAACCAGATCACACGCTCTTTTTTGTCGCTTCTCAATGGGATCAGACGAACGCGAATCCGGTTGTCATGGTGCGCTACTCTGGCGAACAATCGGATTTTCTAAAGCGATTGGCAATGTGGATTGATCAGAATGATCCAGAACTCGGATACAAGTTCGTGACTTTCGATAGGCTGCTCAGCGATTCGTTCATTATGGAGCGGCTCCCGCTGATTTACGTAAGCGTGTTTGCGGCATTGTCGATTATTCTGACCAGTTGTGGACTGTATGGATTTTTATCCTACATTGCCGAACAGAAGAAGATGGATGTGGGAATCCGCAAGGCGATGGGGGCTTCGAATGGGCAGATCATCCTGCATATGCTGAAGAGCAACTCCTTGAAGGTAGGCTTGGGCTTGGTGTTAGGGGCGAGCTTTTGTTTGCTGATTTCGTCGGGGCTAGGTCAGGCTTTGAAAGAGGTGAGTCCGAAGGATCCTTTTATTTATCTCGCGGCGTGTTCGCTGCTCGCTCTGACGTCCTTTGTCGCCATCGCGATTCCATCCGTTCGTTCTGCGATGCGTCCTGCGATGACGAGTTTGCGGATGGACTGAGATTGATAAGCATGCTCTGCTTGCAGAGACCGCTGAGGTTCTTTTTGAAGAGGGTTCGCTGGGGCTACCGCTGCCAAAAAAAGCCCGGCTTCCTTTTTTGAAGTCGGGCTTGGATTAAATTGTTCTTCAGAACGGCTAGTTGATGAGTTGCTCGAAGGTCGTCTTTGAAGCAATTGGGATGGCCGGTTGTCGCCAGTCGCTTGGGTTGGGGGACTCTTCGATTGCATTCACGAGAATGCGGAGGCTTTCACGTAGTTGAATGTCGAATGCAGGAACGGGTTCTTCTTCTTCCTCATCTTTGGCGGCGAGCTCTGTTCCTTCTTCGGATTCCGCATCCTCGGAAGCGGCTACTTCTTCACTGCTTTCGTGTTCGGCTTCTTCGATTGCCGCGACCTCTTCTTCCTCTTCGGTTGCTCCGAGAGATTTCAGCTCGAGTTCCGTGGTCTCGTAATTGGTTTCGGCGAGGGTGCGTTGCTCGTCTTTCATGGCATCGAGAAAAGCCTCGTCTGTATCCATGAGCGTCTTACGTTTTTCGATGTTGAGTGAAATTGAGGTGCGGTCTTCGCGTTCTTGATACCAGCTCATCCGCTTGTTTAGAAACGCGAATTCGTCGAGTTCTTGCTGTCGGTCTTCAGATTGGGCTTTGAGCTTATCGATGAAGCTGGACTTGAGCTTCATCTCTACGAAGCGGCGAGCGGGCTTGATGTAGTCCCAAGCGAGAGCGTTATCGAGTTCGGCTTCACCGGTGGCCATTATCTCTTCAATCGAGGGAAGGGTGATGTCTGGAACGACGCCTTTGCGCTGAGTAGACGAGCCGTTGGGCAGGTAGAACTTACGAACGGTTAGCTTAGCAGCGCCAGCTTTGCTCTTAGAAACGAGGCGGCTGATAACGTATTCTTCGAGCGAGACGACTTGCTGGACGGTGCCTTTGCCGTGCGTGCTGTCATTGCCGATGATGATGGCCCGACCGTAGTTTTGGAGCGCTCCGGCTACGATTTCCGAAGCGGATGCGCTGTAGCGAGAGGTGAGGACCATTAGAGGCCCGTTGTAAGTGACTTTGGGGTCGCGGTCAGAAAGAGGCCATATGGTGCCGTCGGCCGCCTTGACCTGAACGACTGGACCGCGGGGAATGAACAGACCCGTCATTTTGGTGGCTTCGTCGAGAAGACCGCCGCCGTTGCGGCGAAAGTCGAGTACGATGCCTTGGACGCCTGCATCCTTCATATTGAGGATGTGTTCTTCGACGTCTGCGGTCACGCTGGTGATGACGCGGTTGCCGTTTTCGTCGATATCCTCGGACCCATAGAATGAGGGGACGTCGATTACGCCAATGGGCACGCTATCACCGTTTTCCATCGGGATGTGATGAATTTGAGCGGTGGCGCGACTGGTGTCGATGCGGACGGTGTCGCGAACGATGGCGACTTCCTTCGTCACGGAGTCGGGGGCGTCTGCGGGAATGATGGTGAGCGTGACGGTAGTTCCTTTTTCTCCGCGAATGCGGTCGACGACTTTTCTCAAGGACATGCCGACGATATCCTCAGCTTCTTTTCCCTCTTGAGCTACTGCTACGATGCGATCGTTGGGGCCGAGTTGATTCGACAACTTTGCGGGGCCTCCGTTTATCAGTTCTTTGATAACGCAGTATCCGTCTTCTTCCTGGAGCATGGCTCCAATGCCGACAAGGGAGAGTCGCATGGTGATACTGAAGTCTTCGTAGGTTTTGGAGGAGAAGAAGGTGGAATGGGGGTCGAACATTTGGGTGAGAGAAGTCAGAAACACTTCTTGCACGTCGGCGGGACCGAATTCCTTTATGCTGCGGACCATGCGCTCGTAGCGTTTGGTGATATGCTCGCGAGCTTCCTCTATGGTCTTCTCGTTGAGCAGTTCGCGTAGAATCTCGTACTTGAGGCGTTGGGTCCAAAGAGCGTCCGCCTCTTCGATGCTTGAGGGCCAGTCGGATTCGGTACGATCAAAGGTGTATTCGTCGTCTGTTTCGAAATTCCAATCCTCGGCCAATTTCTCGAACACCCATTGCGTGCGCTTGAGCGCGATTTGGCGATAGACTTCATAGATTTCGAAAGAGGCGTCCAATTTGCCGTAGAACCTAAGGTCGTTTGAGAGGCGCCGGGCGTGCTGATCGATGAAGTGGTCTCTGTCCTGCGAAGTGAAGTAGAGCTTGTTGAAGTCCAGGTTCTCCATGAACTCCGTAATGAGACGCTCGAAGGTGATATCGGAAATTTCTTCGTTCTTGAAGTGCATGGTCTCGAGCATCTCTATCACGAGCTTGGTTTCTTGCGACATCAGCTCGGAAGGCTCGAGAACGGGGAGCTCGTCTTGATCGACGAGAGGTTCAGTCACTGCAGAGCAGGTGAAAATGAGTGTGAGTGAAAGCGCGGTCGTGAGAGTGATTATTTTTTTGGGCATGTCAGATCTCGTTTCTTATCGACAGGGTCTGAGTCCTCCGCGGGAAGCGAATGTTCAAATTTGCGAAGGTGGGGTGGTCGGTTTGTGGTTTCTGGTATGTTTGAGAGTTGAAATGAAAGTTATTGCCTAAGGGCAGTTGCATCTGGTGGCAAAGCTAATTGTGCGCCGTTAGATACAGAGAAACCGCTCCTGGCAGGGAGCGATTTCGGGCGAAATGGAAGTATTACCTTCTCTTGAGAACGTCTCTGGCGTCATCCAGGATTTTCTTCTCTTCTGCGGTGAGGGCGCCGAAGCCTTTGCTGTTAATTTTGTCCAGGATGCGGTCTACCTCTGCATGAATGTCCTGAGGCTTAGTGAGGTTGACCTTGTACTTGTAGCCAGCGCTGGCCGGCTTGGACTTCTTTGAGCCGAAGAGCTTGGGCACCTTGAAAGTGGGAAATGAGGTGGAAGCCCCCGTCTTAGCGTAGATGAAGCGGTAAAAGAGGTAACCGCCAATCATGCCGCCCAGGTGGGCGGAATGGGCCACGCTGTTGGAAGGATCGCCTGCGATCTCGAAAGCGAGCATGCCCAAGATTGCGATACCCAGCGAGATGAAGGCGAGTATCTTTGGCTTAACTTTCACCGGAAGGATGAAGAAGAGAAGAACTTGTATTTCGCGATCTGGGTAGAGGCAGGCGAAAATGGTGAGCAATCCTAAGACTGCGGCAGAAGCTCCTACGACTGAGCTCATTGGCGCAGCAATGTTGACGAGGTACCAAAGTAGACCCCCTGAGATCGCAGCTGTGACGTATACTTGCAGAAATCTGACGGTACCCAGTACAGGGAGAAGCGCTCTACCGAGAAAAAATAACCCAAGCATGTTTCCCAGGATATGAAAGAAGCCGCCCGTTCCGTGCAGGAAAGAGTAAGTAAATGGCGTCCAAACCATTCCCTGAGTCAGAGAGTCGTTGTAGAGAGCGAAGGCTCTCTCGACGGCGCCTCCGGCCAGAAGTTGAATCGCGAAAATCCCTACATTGATCCCAATAAGCCAGAGCAGAACGTTTTTCGTCTGCTGATCTCCAGAATAGGGGTTTCGCATGTAAGGTCGGTCGTACATCTCTTAAATTTTCGCGTCTCTTAGAGTCACCGATTTTTGGCGGAATCGCAAGATAGAGCTGTGGTAATTAATCGTAATTTATTTTTTGAGTATTAAGACAGTTTGCATGCGATGAGTCTAACTAAATTGCGACCTTAGGAAGATCGGATTGTTCGAGCGAATCTTCAGGAATATTACTGGTAGGGGCGACAATCCATTTCCCCATTCATTGGGCGGGATCACGGCGGGGATAGGCCGTCGCTTCTATTAGTTAGCGAAGCGGAATAGGGCGACGTCGCCGTCCTTGAATTCGTACTCTTTGCCTTCGAGACGGTACTTGCCAGCATCGCGGGCGGCGGAAACGCTGCCGAGGCTAGAGAGATCGTTATAGGAAACGACTTCGGCCTTGATGAAGCCAGCTTCGAAATCGGTATGGATGACACCTGCAGCTTG
>JBCCZW010000038.1:0-14087 GCA_039186805.1 Verrucomicrobiota bacterium | reverse complement strand
CCCGCCCTCGCTGTTAGTCTGAGTATTGCGATGAAACGCAGTCGCCACTAACTGATCGGTCGTCGGATCGTCCAGCAGATCTCCCGCAAGCTGCTCGATCGTGAATTGATCGAAGGGCTTATTCTCGTTAAACGAGCGAATCACATAATCGCGAAAAGCCCAGATTTCCCTCAAGGGATCGTCCGCATAACCCGCCGAATCCGCATAGCGCGCCAGGTCCAACCACATCCGCGCCCAATGCTCGCCGTAAGCGGGCTTGTTCAGTTGCAACTGAACGAATCTCTCAAACGCCCCTTCGCCTTCATCCTCAATAAAAGCCTCCACCTCTTCCGGGCTCGGAGGTAATCCAGTCAAATCCATCGCAACCCGACGCGCCAGGGCATAGCGGTCCGCTTCAGGCGACTGTCTCAATCCTTCGGATACAAGCCGCTCTGCCACAAAGTGATCGACTTCATTTATAAGTCCATAACCTCGTTCATCGATCACCGGAACCTCCGGACGTTCGATCCGCTTATAGGCCCAATGACGATCATACTTCCCGCCTTCTTCGATCCACTGACGAATCAAGGCGATCTCTGCTTTGCTCAGCGATTCGCCATGCTTAGCGGGCGGCATGCGCTCGTCTTCAAACTCAGTCGCGATCAAAAATAATAGCTCGCTCTCGTCCGGTTCTCCAGGAACCAAAGCAGCATAACCATCCAAATCCATCGTCGCCCCCTCAAAGGTATCCAACCTCAAGCCTCCCGAACCTCTCCGCCCGCCCTTGCGGTCTTGATCATCCGGACCATGACAAAGGAAGCAGTTCTCGGAAAGAATGGGCCGAATATCCCGATTGAAATCAATCTCCTCGACGCCCAAGCCCAAAGGCAAGGCAGGTAAAACAACGGCTAACACTATAGTTGCTTTATGAATACGCGGCATAAATAAGAATCCCGAATTTTAGAATGAGGTACGGATGGCATTAGAATCAATCGTCCAATAGATTAGGCCGACCGGCCTCGTACTGAGCTTGGACTTCATTTTGACTTAAAGCTCTTTTCCAAATCGCAAATTCATCAATCCGCCCTTTCAAGGCGCGAACCGGGGCGTGCGGCCAACTGGGTTCCTGGAGCCAATTGCCAATACGGCACGCGCGCGGGATAATCGGTCCATCTTGAGTAATCACGCTTTCGCTCGCCAACGCCCCATTAACGTATACCGATATTCGCTTCTTTGGTCGATCTACCACAGACACCACATGTTGCCATGTATCCATTCTTACGTTACTCTTTTCCCTGACTCGGCTTTCCACCCCCTTGACCCCCGCGCGAATCGTTCCAGTCCGACTTATCTGAAAGTGCAAAGCGCCGTCCTCCCAAAGATTGGAGTCCACAATCGCCGTCAGCTCATGATCCAACCGATTGAGCTTTAGCCACACGCCGATGCTCAATTCCTCAAACTCTCCCAGCAGATCGAATTCCGCATAGTCGCCGTCTCGGTCGAACAGCAATGCCTGCTTTCCAGGCCAACGCCCGCCTACCCAACGCGCATCCGAGATCCTCGCGTCGGAGACCCTGCTTCCCAATACTCGATTCCTCAAAAGTCCAAGCTCATCTCCCTGCGGATCGAACGCATAATAGGCAATCAAGTCCGCATCGTTAACGAATGCCTCCTGACCACTCTGCCACCTCAGAAAGCCGATCTCGCCCGGTCGGAGATAGGCGCCCGACGCTGGAGTCGCCCCTGGCTTCAACTCGCCGTCTTCAAACGCCACCGTCTCTCCCGCCAAGACCGAAGAAAGCAACTGCGCATCACCCGCCCGTTTGGCATCCACCTGTCCATCGTAGACATGCAGCTCACTCGAACCTGTATCCGCGTCAACGGATACGCCAAATTCAGTCCCCAGGTCCTCATAATCCACCCCCGGTGTCGCTACGGTAAATCCCTCCGCGCTTGGCGGTACGATCGCTCGGAGTCCTCCCTCGCGAAGCTCCATGTGAAAGGAATCATCGATCCTAAACGCCGCCGGCGACTTCATCACAACGTCCGCCCCATTCTCCAAACGAAAGTGAATCGCTCCCTCGCTCAGTCGATACTCGCCCTCATTAAACTTAACTTCGTCCGGTCCGTAACCCTCCTCGAATCTCGCTCCCGCTTCATTTACCAATAAGCCTACTATGCCTTCAGATTGGCTGCGCTCCCCTTTCTTGAAAAACGCGAGCGTCGACAAAGCTACCGCCAAAACCGCTGCGATACCCCAAGGCAAAAGATGCATCCGACCAACAACATCGTTCTTGCGAGACGACTCCAAGGACACTTCCTGAGCCAAGTCACCCAAACTCTCGTAGAGCGTCGCTCGCTTCCTCAGAATGGCCCGCGCTTCAGGATCTACCCTCAAAAGCTCCTGCAGAGCCATCCCTCGCTCCTGATCAATCGAGCCATCCAGATAAGCATCAATCAAAGCCTCACCCTCTTTTGTCATACGCCCGCCTCCCCTTGATTCAATTGCCTATCAACGCAGTTCTCCAGCTCCCTTCGAATCCGCTTCAGAAGCTGATAAAGGGCATCCGGCTTCTTGCCTCGCTTTTCCGCCATCTCCTTGATCGACGCTCCCGGCGCATAAGCTTCCATCACGAATTCGCGACGCTCCCGAGGTAGCTTTCGTAAACAAGTCTCCAGTTGCTCGATCCGCTTAGCCCGCAGATCCGATTCAGATAGGCCTTCTTCGCAAAGCTGCTCGACCAAATCGTCATCCAACACAAATCGATCTCGAGCGAGTCCCCTCCGAAACTTCATGATCTCAAAGCGTGCAATCACGCAGGTCCATCGGGCAAAATCGCGCTGCGGATTTTCCAGTTCCGAAAACTTTCTCCACGCCACCACACTGACGTTCTGCATAACCTCCGCCACGTCATGCGGAGAAGGAAGCGAAGCCCGGATATAAGCCCGAATCTCTGGTTCGTGCTTCGCCAAAAGCCGCACAAAATCGCTGTCTGACTCAGAGGGTATGGGGGTGTCGCGTATCATGCCTATTCATCTAACCACTCCCGGTCACTGGAAAATCTGATGATATTCTCCAGAAAACTCAACAAACCAATCCACAAGACCCACCCGTACGCCGAAGAACCAACCCATAGACAATCTAAACGTTCGCCTGCCGCATCCTTCCTGCTAGCAGTGAAAAAGGACCCTCACCACCCAAGAAACCCTGGCGAACGATTTATCCGCTCATCCTTGTCAGCCAAAGGCTGATCCAGCGACGCTGGTCGCGATGCTAAGCAACCAAGTCGCTACGCAGAGCAAAGCCCAAACCCCTTGAAACCAGGCCAAGCCTATTTCGTCACAACCTTTGAGTAGCGCTGAACGTCACTCGGCAATGGCAAGAAATCGCTCTCGCGCACCATCCACTTATCCAATGCGACCCGCAATTCCTCCTCTACTGACCGAAGCTCCCTGCTCCCCGCCAAATTCTCCAATTGAAACGGATCCCTTTCCAAGTCATAGAGCTCGAAGATCGGTCGAGGAACGCGAAAGTAAAGGCGCTCATGCAAGGACGAAAGCTCTCCCCTTTCATTTAAGGCCTGCATCTTCAACCAAGCCAGGTTCTTCCTCATATCCACCGGCGAGTAAATTCGTTCCGGAATCGCGTTGTAAACAAAGTGAAACCGCCGCGTCGTCACAGAACGCGACAAGTCCAAACCATCCGTCCGGACCAAAGGCCCCGCATGCCAGCCACGCTCAGCAAAAACATACTCCCGGCCTTCAAAAGACTCTCCCCGTAGCTCGTTCAAAAAACTCATTCCGGTCATCCCAGGCGGCGCTCCTAGGTCCGCGGCCTCCAAAATAGTCGCCGCAATATCTACCCCGCTAACCAGTTCGTCGCTAATGCTCCCTGGCTTGATCTTCCCCGGCCACCGCGCCAACAGCGGCACATGAATCCCTCGCGTATTCAGAGTTCCCTTACCTCGCAACAAAGCCTCGCCATTGTCGCCCATAAAAATCACCAGAGTATTCGCCTTCAGTCCCCGCTTTTCCAATACGCTATCGATCAGACCAAAGCCTCGATCCAGATCTCCCACCTCAGACAAATACCTCGCATAGTCCAAGCGAATCTCAGGCAGGTCCGGCCAATCCGGAGGGAGCGCCAATCTCGCTGGATCGATGCCCTCATGATCATCCCCCCACTTCCGATGCGGCTGGCTAAACCCGAAATACAGAAAAAACGGTTTCCCCTCCGGAACTTTATCCAACGCCGCTTCCATCATCTCATCTACCTTTTCCAGCTCCTCCCCCTTAGTCTTCACTCCTCTCACAAAATGATCGAAGCGCCTTTCGAACTCCTCCTCTCGCACCCCCATTTCCACCAACAACTCCGTCACATGAGAATGATCCCGCGTCTTTCCATCCAAATGCTGATGCCGCCCATCCAAACCCACCCAATAGCCATTCTCCCTCAAAACATCCGTAAAGAACCTCGTCTCTCTCCTCGCAGGCTGGGCAAATCGAGTCGCCCCTAAACCGACCGGCGACCTTCCCGCAAAAATGGCAGTCCGCGAGGGAGCGCATTGCGGCGCCGACGTATAGGCCCGGTCAAACCGCATCCCCTCAGCGGCGAACCTGTCAAGATGCGGCGTAAGACCCAAGCGAATACAATTCTCATCCCCATACGCGCCTAGATGCGGCACGCTATGATCGTCCGACAACACCAGCAAGATATTGGGCTGATCCGCAACTACCAACACAACCGAGCCCAAGCAAAGGGCTCCCAATAGAAAGCGTCTAATTCTCATAGGGCAAAACGGGATACCCTATTATTTCTCTAACCGCCGAAACGTACCAACCCATCCAGAATCCAATAAAAGTAGCATCGAGCGTGAGCTCGATGAATTCCTCAAGCTATCAATGCCCCGCCAAACAAGGGCCCAGAAACTCAGAAAAGCTCTGTAACCTGATTTTCAATACACGCAAAACGCTTAGCATGAGTGGCGTGATCTGAAATGACAGCCACAGACGAAAGCAATGCCAGTTCTTTCGGCGGCTTCGGCTCGGGATTTGCGACACAAGTCTCATTTCTCTTTCCAGTAGATCCTGCAGCGAATCCAACAGAGCCCCTTCCTGATAGATTCCTTATCCGACTTTCAGCTTAGAAAGCGTCCCGCGAAACCTGACCCAAAGGCGAAAACCTCCAGGCGCAGAAAAGCTCATTATCGGCGTAAACGCCCTTCCTAGGGTCCATATTACCCTCCAACGGCACCTGACTTTAGGCGTTTTCCGAGGGGGAGAAACTTAATGAACCATATTTGAACAACTTACACCGTGCGTTTTTCGAAAAAAAATGTCCTAAAAACCGCAACCAAAACTTCGTAGGGGAAGTTGTTGATTTTAGATGACACACGAAAATTTTATCGTGAATCGACATTCGCTTTAATAATAACGCTAATTAGAAAACAACATCAAGATAATGAAATACCTGAAAAAACTAACGGCTCTCGCAGCCCTCACGGCCTTCGCTGGAGCGTCTTACGTTTCAGCCCAATCACAGGAGCCTCTAGATCGCACCTACACGCTGCCTGACTTCACCGTCGAAGGAGTTTCCAGCCCAGTACTCGAGTCCTATTCTACGCCCCGAATTCCGGCATCCAAAGTCGGCATGCAAGTTACCATGTATTATACCATCGATAAGAAGGGCAACGTTCGTAGCATCAGATCGAACACCGGACCATTCTCCGATCAAGCGCGAGCCGACCTAGCGGTAACGATGACTCAGATGCTTCGAAAGTGGAAGTTCGAACCCGCCACGAGCAGCGGTGGCTATCCGGTGGCAATTAAAGTGTCTATGCCCGTAAAGGTAACCTCCCCAGGCACAGCTTCCAACAACTATGCGAGCATCTCAG
Source organism: Verrucomicrobiota bacterium (assembly GCA_039186805.1). Classification (GTDB taxonomy): domain Bacteria; phylum Verrucomicrobiota; class Verrucomicrobiia; order Opitutales; family Opitutaceae; genus JBCCZW01. Next base: position 8,214 of record JBCCZW010000038.1, on the reverse strand, counting down.
TAAAGGACATGAAACTCGTCCCGAAAGCAGGCTAGTTACAATCCAGGCAAAATTTTTGAAGAACCTAAGCTTCGCCTCGAAAGAGGCGGAGCTTTTTTGTCGATTAGAACCACTTCACAAGGGGCGTTGGTGAATCGAGATCGGCCGACCATACCGTCCTAATCCCAGTGTTCCGCGATTACTTTCTGCATTTCGGGATAGGCTTCATGACTATCCTCATACTCATCCTTCAAGCGCAAAATCTCGGCCTTCAGCTTTTTGATCACACCCTTGTATTCAGGGTTATCATATGAATTATTCACCTCTAACGGGTCCTTCTTCAAATCGTAAAACTCCCAACCCGCTGGCGTCTGCTTATCGACCGCGCCAGTGCTGCCTAGCGGAAGCCCATAAATAAAGATAAGCTTATACCGATCCGTCCGCACCCCTAAATGCCCCGGATTATGATGCCCATTCAAATGCATCCAATAACGATAGTATACCGACTCTCGCCAGCCCTTCGGTTTTTTCGTCGTTTCCAACACCTTACGGAAATCCTTCCCTTGCATCGCCTCCGGCACCTCTAAGCCAACGTAGCCCAACAAAGTCGGAGCAAAATCGATATTCGCGCACAACACCTCAGTGCTGCTCCCCGGCTTTATCTTGCCAGGCAAACGCGCGATGAACGGCATGCGAAACGCCTCCTCATACATCCAGCGCTTATCGAAATAATCATGCTCGCCTAAAAACATCCCCTGGTCCGAAGTGTAAATCACCAAGGTATTCTCAGCCAAACCCGACTCGTCCAAATAATCCAGCACTCGTCCGATATTCTCATCCACTGCCTTCACGCATCGCAAATAGTCCTTCACATACTTCTGATAGGCTGCCTTCGTCTTTTCCTTCTCCGTCATCCCTGTCACGTCAATCGGACCCGCCGCCCAATTGGGGCTCGTGACGTCATCGATCATGTTACGGCGATCCGCCAATCGATGAGAAATCGAAGTTCCAAAGTCGCGCGTGGCTTCCGAACGATGGCTAAAGTCCTCCCAAAGCGAATCCGGCTCCGGCAACTCCACATCCTCCAAAAAGCTCTTGTGCCGATCCGCCGGCTCCCAACGCCCATGCGGCGCCTTATGATGAAGAAACAAAGCAAAGGGCTTCTCCTCATCTCGCTCATCCAGCCACTCCAAAGCATAATCCGTAATCAAGTCCGTATAGTAGCCCTCCACCCGCGGCCCGGCTTTCCTACCCTGGACATAAGGATTCCCCTTTTCGACAAACACCGGGTCGTGATACAGACCCTGCCCCGGTCCCACTTTCCAATAGTCGAAGCCCCATGGTTCGGTTTTCAAATGCCATTTGCCGATGAGTGCCGTCTGAAATCCCCCCTTCCGAAGCATCTCAGCTACATTCAATGAATCCGGCGGAATCGGGTCCCGCAAAGTCTTCACTCCATTGATGTGCCCATACTGCCCCGTCAAAATGCTTGCCCGACTCGGCGTGCAAATCGCATTCACGCAAAACGTCGCATCCATCCGAATTCCCTCATTCGCTAGACGATCAATATGCGGCGTCTGGAACACTTCGGTCAGATGACTCCCGTAAGCGCTGATCGCATTCGTCGCGTGATCATCCGACATGATAAACACGATATTCGGACGCTCAGCCGAAGACAAAGCCGCCGCCAATAAAACCGACAAAAAACCAAACTTAAACAAAGAAAGAAAACGAAACATAATTCTGAATACTATGAAAACGGCATCCGAAACAAATGAGGAGATAATCGAACCGCTTCCGCCCTATATTTCATAATCAGCCCATACGTGATCCGAACTAGAAGCTATCCCGCTAATCTCATTAAGACTAGCATTGAGATGCTTGCATTTAAAGCGCCCGCCGACTAGCTTCCAATTAGTTCCGGAATTGGAAACCATCCAATACCCCTGCGAGCCGATCGACATCGATCGAATCGCGCCCCAAACCACCCCCGATTTAGAATTGAAACGCACCTCTCGCATCCGAGTATTCTTCGGACCCATCCCTGCGGCCGCCAGCTTGCTCATTGCCGCTAGCCAGGCTACAGCCGTCGAGGAAGAAGAGATTTCGTTCAATCGAGACATTCGCCCTATATTCTCGGAAACCTGCTTCAATTGCCACGGACCCGACGAAGCCTCTCGAGAAGCTAATCTGCGCTTCGACATTCCCGAATCCGCTCTCGCAAAGCGAGACAACGACTACTTCGCAATCGTCCCCGGAAAGCCACAAGACAGCGAAGCCTGGCTCCTCATAAACGACGAGGACCCCGACTTCCGAATGCCTCCGCCTGATTCGCATTTAACGCTCACCGAGCTCCAAAAGGAGAAAATCCGCAAATGGATTGAGCAAGGCGCGAAATACGAAAAGCACTGGGCATTCGTCCCCCCAATAAAATCTAAACCTCCCGCCTCAGCCAAGCCCCATTGGAACCAGAACCCTATCGACGCCTTCGTCCTAGAAGCGCTGGAAAATGCTAAACTCACTCCCAATCCCGAGGCAGACAAACGAGCTCTCATCCGACGCCTTTCTTTCGACCTTCGCAGCATTCCCCCTAGTATCGAGGAAATAAATACATTCATCGAAGACCAAGGAACCCACATCCGAGACATCCACGCCACCCTCCTACACTGCCTCGGCATCAACCACTAAACCTTCACCGTCAAACACCGAGGCCTCAACAACCGACTCACCGGCGTCGAACACGCCCACGTAGTAAAAAGCATCCCCAGCTAGCCCCCAACAATCTTCTATCCTCCATCTTCATCCTCATCTTCCATCCAACAAAGGATCACTCCGCCGGTCAAACCGAACCCAAGCCCAGAAATCCTAGTGAGCGATCCCTCGCTCATCCTCGTGCCGCAAAGCGGCATCCAGCGACGCGAGTCGCGATGTTTCCAAAACACACCGCCCGTCATCTTTTGCGCCTTCCAAACCGTTCTGCGACTCTTGTGCTTGAATTAACAAGTCCGACACAACCCTCACTTCCCACTCAGATCCGTCCGCTTATTCCAAGCCTCCCAAGCCTTCTCTAGCTCCTTCACCTTTTCCGGCATCCTCTTCGCCAGATCATTCAGCTCCGTACCGTCCTCAGAAAGGTGATACAGCTCCCAAGGCCCCTTCCCCACAGCGACCAGCTTCCAGTCGCCGACCCGCGCCGCTCTCCCTTTGTTATGCTGCCAAAACAGAGCTTCCTGCGGCTCCCAGCCTCCTGAATCTCCTTCGATCACCGACAGAAACGACTGGCCTTCCAAGTCAAAGGAGCCCCCTTCCTTCGCTACGCTCAAACCAGCAGCCTCCAGTAAAGTCGGCATCATATCCATTACATGAATACGCTCTTCCCGTAGACCGCCCCAACGCTTTTTCCCAATCGCATCCGGCCATGAGACGATCAGCGGCGAACGCGTCCCCCCTTCATGATCGTGCTGCTTGTACAAGCGAAAAGGCGTGTTCGACAAATTGGCCCAACCATAGCCATAAGACTGCCAACTCGACTGAGGCCCCGGCATGATCTCCGGCAAATTCCCGGGCGTCATAGGTGTCTTATTGCCGTCCGTGGTATGCGACCGCGTCCATGAGCCCTTCCGCGTCGGCGGATACTCGACCTGACACCCCCCATTATCCTGCTGGTAAATTACGATCGTATTCTCCCTCAAGCCATGCGCTTTGAGATAATCATCAATCCGCCCGATATTGCGATCCATACAGGTCACCTGAGCCGCATAAACTTCCATACGACGCTCCATCCAATCCTTGTGAGGCTCGTCTTTCCAAGCGGGCACCTCCGGATTTCGAGGCGACAATTCCCAATCCGCATTCACCACCCCCAAGTCCTTCATACGCTCATGACGCTCTCGCCTCAACGCATCCCAACCCTTGGAAAACCTGCCCTTGTACGCCGCGATGTCCTCCGGCTTCGCATGCAAAGGCCAATGGGCCGCATTGTAAGCCACGTATAGAAAGAAAGGTCTATCTCTCGTCTGAGCCGAAGAACGATGTTCATCCAAGAACTTCAGCGAATAGTCCGTAATCGCATCCGTGTAGTAGAAATTTGGATTATCCTGCCACTCATAATCTCGGTCTTCCCCATTCAGGTTCAAATCAACCGGGGCGAAAAAATCTGAAGTCCCATGATAAGTGCTGTAGCTACGATCAAAACCCCGTTTGTGAGGCGCGCTTGGCCCGTGAGGTTGAGCCGGATCAGACAAGTGCCACTTCCCTGCCATATAGGATCGGTAACCCGCCTTTCTCAGCATCTCCGGCAAGATTCGGGCGTTGGCTCGAATGCCTCCCTTCGAGGAGCCATCGAGCAAAGCCATTTTTGGATACAAGCCGGTCAGTAAGCTCGCCCGCGTCGGCCAACACATATTGTTTACATAGAAGTTCGAAAACCTCAGCCCTCGGTCCGCCAACTGATCCAAACGCGGCGTATCAATTTCTCCCCCATAACACCCCAAATCCGAGTAGCCCATGTCATCGGATATCACGATCACTATATTCGGAGCCGATCCAAAAAGCCCACTGAACCCAAAAGCCAAAACTAAAGAAACAAACAGCCGCGTCATTATCCTAACAACTTCGCATCCCTCGACGCCGTCCCAAATTCTTTTACCTGAAACCGTTTCAGATCCAGTCGCCAAACTTCAAGTCTGATCCCCCGCAACCCAATCGAATTCCCGCCTTAGCTCCGACAAGGACTTCGGTCCTCGAATCAAAAGCCCCTTTCGTACACTTCGTGGGCAGAAAAACCTTACAACCGTCTGACGCGAGCCCCTCTCACCTTCGTCCCGCCCGAAGCCAGAACCTTTAGCTCGCCTTCGCGACTCTCCCCCTCGACTCGAAGATCCGAAACCATCCGATTATTCACCCAGAGCTGACGCCGAGTTCCATCCGCCTTAACCCGAAATCGATTCCATTCCCCATACGTGAGCGCCCCAAACTTCACAGCGGCTTCTTCAATCTCCGACAGCTCGAATCCCCCGCCATTCCGATAGGCTAATTCAAGCGAGTCAGCATTCTTCACACGGGCTTCAAACTCCAACTCGAAATTCCCGTAAGCATCGCCCTGATTCTTAAACGACTCCCAAGCATCGCCGTCCCGCAACTTTTCCAACTCCGCCCGCAGCTTCTTCTTCACCTTTGCATACTCGGGATTCATCGCCAAATTCTCGAATTCCAAGGGATCCTTATCGCGATCATACAGTTCCTCCCCTCCTTGCGAAGTCAGCGTATACCGCCACCGCTCGCCCCGAATCGAAAAGTGAGGGAAATAAGTCCCCTCATGCACCTTGTGTTGCATATGATCCTTTCCCGGCAAAGCCGTAATCGCATAATCGGGCCCTGACCACTCCCCTTTTTTCGGATCCAAAACAAAAGGCTGAATGCTATGACCATCCAACTCGTATCCATTCCCCTTCTCGTTAGGATTCTCAGGCAATCCCAATAAGTCGTTAATCGTTGGATACATATCGATCAACGAAACCGGCTTTGAGCAAACTACGCCCTCAGGGCTCCCCTCAACGCCCGCCACAATCAAAGGGACCCGCGTGGAAGGCTCCCATAAACTGTGCTTGTACAAAAACTCCTTCTCGCCCACGTGGAACCCGTGATCGCTCGTAAAGATGATGATCGTATCATCCGCATGCCCGCTCGCCTCGATGGCATCCAACACCTTCCCCACCTGGTCATCCACAAAAGCCACGCAGGCCATATAAGCCTGTATCCATTTTCTAACTAGATCCTCTCCCTCATGACGCTCTAGCATCTTGTATCTGCGAAATCCATACAGAGCTCGATCCCCTAAAGCAGGCGCCAAATCATCGTTATCCCCTACGACCGAATCGGGCAATTCAATGGAATCCAAAGGAAAACGATCGAAATACTCCTGGGGCGTATAAAGCGGCGTATGCGTCCGATTAAATCCCACAAACATCGCAAACGGCTCATCGCCTTGCTTCTCCAGCATTTCGCGACTCCACTCCGCTCCCAATTCATCCGTGAACAAATCCCGATCCGCGTCGCTATTATACTTGAATGGCTTACCGCCCATATACCAACCCTTGTAGCCCGGCACTCCGTTTGCCTCATCCGGCTTCCAATCCGGCACCATCGTCAACGGACCGAAGGTATGCTCCCATTGGTAAGGCACATCCGCATCATCCCCCATCAGCAAATGCTCTTGAGCCGGATGCGGAATAAACCCCCGCAAAGCCTTCCGCGTACCATCCCAAGGCCAAGGTCCCACATTCCCCAACGGTCCATATTCATCGAACATCCTATTCGAACGTTCATTCCCATGATACACCTTTCCCGAACCAAAAACTCTATATCCATTGTTCCTCAAATGCTCATGCATCGAAATGCTGGTATTCAAAATCCCATTATCCTTCCACTTCTCGAAAAAGTACAAGCCAGTTGTCTGGGGGTAGAGCCCGAAATTCATGCTCGACCGCGAAGGCGCGCAAATCGGGTCATTGCAATGAGCATTCGTAAAGGTCACCCCTTTCGCCGCCAGGCGATCGATATGCGGCGTCGCCACATAGGGCTTTCCCTCCGGATGCAAGGGCATGTCGTTCAAATCATCGACAATGATGAAAACCAAATTAGGCCGATTCTCTGCCGATAGCGCAGAAGCCCAGCCCAAAACCAGAGAAAGGAGAAACAAACGAAAGAGAGGCATAACGAAAACGAAACAACAACTTACCCTATTACCATTTCACCAATCCCGCAAACCTCACACACTTTCTCGAAAAACTGCCCTCAAAAAATAAGCGCCCCTAACCCACAAAATGTAAGATCGGACGTGTTCACGAGCGAAAGCGAGAAGGCCCGCCATCTGATGCCCCCGCCAACCTCACGCATCGCAAACCCTCACCGCTTCCCTCAATCCCTGCATTACCGACCCCGTTGGAATATACTCGTGCCCAACAAACCCGTCATAACCCAACTTGACCAACGCCTTCATCACATTCGCATAATCGATCTCCTGCTCATCCGCCACTAACTCGCCGCGTCCCGGATTACCCGCTGTGTGCACATGACCGATGAAATCGATATTCTCGCCCAGCCGACGAATCACGTCTCCATCCATCACCTGGGTGTGATAGATATCGAACAAGACCTTCATCCGCTCGGAATTCACCCGCCTGATGATATCCATGCAATAATCCAAGCGATCTCCCTGATAACCGGGATGTCCTTTCATCGGGTGCGTATCGTCCCGCGTATTCAAAGGTTCCAGACAAAGATTCACCCCTTTTTTCTCCGCATAACCAATCACCTTCTTCAGCCCCTGAACGCAATTCTCCGCTCCTTCCTCTAGTGAAAAAAGCGGGCTGTTCGGGTCGGCCGGATCCTTCGCGCTGAAGCCCGTAAAGCAAATCGTATTCGGCGCCCCATACTTCGCCGCCAAGTCAATCGCAGCCTTTGTCACCCGCACCAGCATCTCCCAATTCGCCGGATTATTGTATCCTTTTATGAAAGGAAAACCGGGTCCCGGATCGATCGACACCATCGCGCATTCCAAACCTTGCTCCTTCACCAAAGCCAATTGCTCTTCCCGCCTTAACAGCTCCACGCTTCCGCAACCCAAGGCCCTCGCAGCCTCGCAGGTCTGCTCCAGCGACCACTTTTCTTCCGAATTCGCAAAACACCAAAACGCAATCGACTGCTTGATATTGCCCCGCAACGCCGTCTCTTCAGCGACCCCCTGCCCCAAAACGCCTAAACTCGCCGCGCTCGCCACGCCCTTAATCACGTCCCGCCGATTCAAATTCCTCATCGACGCAACCTAAGCCAAGTTCTCCGCTAACACAAGCCTACCCAAGCCTACCAATTCTCCGATGCAGGCACCTAAAGCCACGCCTGACCGAACTTTCTCCCAGAAGGGCAAACCAAAGAAACTGCTTTCAGGCTTTACCCAAGACCCACCCATGCAGCGCGTAAAAAATCCGTTTTTTGTGGATACACTCAAACTGGCAAAACGGATCTCAGAAAATGCCTCGCATCCTACAGCGGCGATTCAGTCGCAGTGGATGCCACAGAATTGCTCTGTTCCCAAAGATCTGAATACAAATCTAGCCAGCCTTCCTCGAAAATCGTCTTCGATCAAAAGATCGACCCAAAGCACGTAGCAATGCGTTTCCATTCTTAAAGACCGTCAAATAATTCCATCCTTGGCGAATGTAGACGCGATCGTTG
>JBCCZW010000037.1:0-14186 GCA_039186805.1 Verrucomicrobiota bacterium | reverse complement strand
TGAAGTCGTTGCGCTATTGGAGGGATTATAGGAGTTGGGCAAATGATCTTATTGGTAGTGATGGGATTGAAACATGGGGTTTAGCGATTGAGGACTTCTGTGATGGATGGCTTTCTTCAGTACTTGGGTGGATCTGTTTTGGGGTTGATTCTGTGCGCTAGCGCGGGATCAGTGACCTGGGCTGAGGCACTGAGAATTTGTTAATGGGTTTGGCGGGATGTTTTACGACTTGTTAAGTGGTTTTTGATCTGCCTTAACAAGGGCTTGGATTTTTTCGGAAAGGCAGAGCGGGAGAGGGTTTTGGCGAAGGAACGGAGCGATTTATGGGATCGCGCGCATTCGTGGCACCCTTTCACTCAAATGAAGGAGTATTTGGGGTTGCCGCCTCTGCATATTGAAAAGGCAAAAGGATCTTGGCTCTTTGATGCGGAGGGAAATCACTACCTCGACACGAATGCGTCGGTTTGGACTAATGCGCATGGGCACAATGATCCAGAGCTGAATGCAGCTTTGGAAGAACAGCTGGCGAAGGTGGCTCATTCGACTTACTTGGGGCTGAGTCATCCGGTGGGGGCAGAGTTGGGGGCTCGTTTGTCTGAGATTGCTCCTGATGGATTGGAGAGAGTTACTTTTAGCGACAATGGATCGAATGCGGTTGAGATCGCATTAAAGCAGTCGTTTCAGTACTGGCAGTCGGTGGGCAGACCCGAGAAGCGGTTGGTGGTTGGCTTTGAGAACGGCTACCATGGGGATACTTTTGGGACTATGTCCGTGGGGGGATCGAGTGGGTTTCACGGGAGGTTTGCGGATTGGAGCTTTGAGGCGAGGAAGGTGGCTCCGCCAGTTTGCGAGGAATTGAATGGGGAGGTTTCATTTGAGGATGAGGCGTCGAGTTTGGCGAAATTGGAACGGGTTTTGGCTGAAGAAGGGAGTCGGGTAGCGTCGGTGATTTTGGAGCCATGGATTCAAGGGCCGGCGGGGATGCGTTTGCAGCCGAAGGGTTTCTTGAAGAAGGTGGAGACTCTGTGTTGCCAGTATGAGGTTCACTTAATTTTGGATGAAGTTTTTGTGGGCTTTGGCAGAACGGGAAGTTTGCTGGTTTGCGCGGAAGAGGGAGTACGGCCGGATTTTCTGTGTTTGGCGAAGGGGTTGACGGCTGGGTATTTGCCTTTGGCGGCGACTCTGACTACCAGCGAAGTTTTTGAGGCGTTTTTGGGAGATTTCGATTCGGGTAAGGCGTTTTATCATGGGCACACGTTTACAGGAAATCCCTTGGCGGCTGCGGTGGCCTTGAAGAGCTTGGAGAAGCTGGAGCGACTGATTGAGTCGGGGAAGTTGGACCAGACGATTGCGAAGTTTGGGGAAGGCGTTGCGGGCTTGGCTGCGGATGCGAATGCGAGGAGCGCGCGGCAACGGGGGATGGCGGCAGCGATCGATCTGTACCCAGGTGGCGATGAGACGAACGCGTGGCCCTTGAATGAGAGGGTGGGGATGCGGGTGTGCGTAGCGGGTCGGGAAAATGGCTTGTTGTTGAGGCCCTTGATGGATTCGATTTTGCTAGTACCGCCGTTGACGATCTCCGAGCGGGAATTGGATTTTCTTTTCGATAATTTGAAACTCACAATTGATAAGACCCTTCGTAGTTAAAAATGAGATACACACTAGAGCAGATTAAAGAGATTTACGACCTACCTTTTACGACTTTGATTTTCAGAGCTCAGGAGGTGCATCAGAAGTATCAAGACCCAGCGGGCGTGCAGCTTTGCACTTTAAAGTCGATCAAGACGGGCGCGTGCCCAGAGGACTGCAGCTACTGTCCTCAATCCGCTCACCACAATACGGGCTTGGAGAAGGAGCCTTTGCTGGACTCGGATACGATTTTGAAGGATGCTCATGCAGCAAAGGCGGGAGGGGCCTCGCGTTTTTGCATGGGGGCGGCTTGGCGTCGCGTGCCGCGCGGAAAGCAATTCGACTCGCTGATCAATACGGTGAGCGAGGTTTCTCGCATGGGCCTCGAGGTTTGCTGTACTTTGGGCAGCTTGGAGGAAGACCAGGCGGTGGCTTTGAAGGAGGCCGGTTGCGCGGTGTATAACCATAATATCGATACGTCGCGCGAGTACTATGAGAAGATCATTACGACCCGGACTTTTGATGAACGCTTGCAGAATATTCAGAATGTTCGCAAGGCTGGCCTTGAGGTTTGTAGTGGCGGCATCATTGGGATGGGCGAGAAGGTGGAAGATCGCTTGAAGATGATTCACGAGCTGGCGAATATGGAGCCGTATCCAGATTCTGTGCCCATTAATGCTTTGATCGCTTGTTCGGGAACTCCGTTGGAGGGGCAGAAGTTTGTGGACAGCTTTGAGTTTGTGCGGGTGATTGCGACGGCGCGTATCACGATGCCGAAGACAATGGTTCGTTTGTCGGCGGGGCGTACTGAGATGAATGACGAGATGCAGGCCCTTTGCTATTTGGCAGGCGCCAATAGTATTTTCTTGGGCGACAAGCTGCTGACGACTGAGAACCCGGATAAGAACGAAGACTTCGATTTGCTGAATAAGTTGGGGTTGAACGCTCTCGATCCGGAGAAGGCGCGTGAGATCCATGCGAAAGCTGAGGTCGAGCATGGCGACACCGCGAAGTACGAGAAAGAAGTGAGCGTATAGGCTCTCCTAGTTTTAACCACAAAAGGCACAAGAATCATAAGGTGATTTGAGTAGGTGCGGTGATGCTCTGCTTGCGGGTTCGCTCGCGAGCGAGCTTCCGACATTAACTTATAAATTGATGAAGACGCTTTTAGTGAGCGGTAGCGATACGGGGGTTGGGAAGACTTGGGTGTCGGCGTGTCTAGCGTTGGCACTTGTTGAGCGTGGGCGCTCGGTGCAGGTGGTGAAGGTTGTGGAGACTGGAGTTGCTGAGGGCGAAACGGGGGATGTGGAATGGGTATTGGGTAAGTGCGAGTCGGAGTTGGTTTCTGGATACACCTTGAGGCGTTATCGGGAGCCAATTGCCCCTTTGGCGGCAGCTGAGTTGGAGGGAAGGAGTTTTTGTATTGAGGATTTGGTGGCGGAGATTGGAGAACTGCCAGACTGTGATTGGCGGATTGTGGAAGGCGCTGGATCGGTGGCAGTTCCTTTAGAGAGTTCGGGGAGAGATTGGGCGGATTTCGGGAAGTTGATTGAGGTGGATAAAGCGGTTTTAGTGGTTGCGGATAAATTGGGGGCGATTGGGCAGGCGCGGATGGCCTTGAGTTATGCGAAAGGCAAAGGGCTTGAGGCTGGAGTTTGGTTGAATGAAGTGGGGGCGCAGGATGAGGTGACGCGGAAGGCGACGCATGAGGGCTTGAACGGGTGTGAAGTGCCGGTATGGGGGGTGAGTCGGTTTGGTGTCATCGGGTTCACGTTCGATGCTACATTTTTTGCGGATGAATAGATTGATGCGCAGACTTGAGGATGGATTGAAGGAGCGTCGGGAGAAGGGCTTGCTTCGAGAGGTGCGTTTGCCTGGGGATTTGATCGACTTGTCTAACAACGACTATTTGTCGTTGGCTCAGAATGGAGAGGTGAAGAAGGCGGCGATTGAAGCGATTGAGAAGTATGGGTGTTCTTCTTCGGCCTCGCCATTGATTAGTGGATACAAGGAGGCTCATGATGCATTTCTTAAAAAGGTCTGCGAGTGGTGTGGGTTTGAGACGGGGATGATTTGGAACACGGGCTTTGCAGCGAACCAGGCGGTGTTGTCTGGGCTGCCGCAGAAGGGGGATTTGGTTTTAGCGGATCGGTTGATTCACAACAGCATGATATCGGGGATTCTGCAAAGCGGAGCTCGGTTGATGCGCTATCGGCATTTGGATTTAGAGCATCTTGAAAGTCTGCTCGTTAAAGAGAGAGATGCGGAGAGTATTGTTTTTGTGGTGACAGAGAGCGTCTTTAGTATGGATGGGGATTATCCGGACTTGAAGGCGATGGCGACGCTGAAGGAACGTTTCGATTTTGTTTGGCTTGTGGACGAGGCTCATGCTTCGGGGTGGTATGGAGAGAAGGGGTCTGGTTTGGTCGAGGAAAGTGGAGTTGGGCAAAGTGTTGATGTTTTGGTTGGGACGTTGGGTAAGGGATTGGGATCGATGGGAGCGTATACGCTTTTTCATGAGGAGGCTCTGAAGACGCATTTCGAGAATTATGCTTCAGAGTTCATTTATTCTACTTATCTGCCGCCGAGCTCGGTGGCGGCTGCGGGAGCTGCGATAGATTTGATTGGGAAACGGAAGAATGAGAGGGCTTGGGCGCGTCAGGTCTCCGCGGGCATGCGGGCAAGGCTGAGTGAAGTGGGGTTGGACGTGATGGATGGGGATTCGCCGATTCTACCAGTGATTTTGGGTTCGGTTGAACGGGTGGCCGAAGCGAGGAGTTTTTTGGAGGAGAGGGGATTTGCGGTTGGGGTGATACGTCCGCCGACAGTACCGGAGGGGACGAGTCGACTTCGAATTTCTTTGAAGAGCGATTTAGATCCAAGTTTGTTGGCGGGCCTTGCGGAGGCTTTGGAGGACTTTGCGAAGCGATGAGACGGGCGTTGGTTTGCAAAGGTTGGGGCGGTCCTGATGCTTCAGTTGCGGCCTTGTTTCCAGAGGGAGCGGTAGATGTGGTTTCTCCTGGGAAAGGTTGGCACGATGTAGTGGAAGCGAGTAAGGCGTCAGTGTTAATTGGATACTCGACCGGCGCATTTCTGCTATTGCAGAACGAGGACTTGTGGGAGCGTTTCGAGGAAGTGGTATTGTTTGCTCCGTTTGAGGATTTTAAAGCGGAAGCGGGTAAGGGTGGCCGGGTGAAGGAAGCTCAGATGAAGTATTTGCTGCGGTGGCTGCAGAAAGACCCATTGGCGGCATTAGGAGACTTTTATGCGAGGGCGGGGTTGGACAGGAAGACGCCGACTGAATTGCCTTATGCCTTAGAGGATTTGGTTTGGGGGATTGAGCGTTTGTTGAGTGACAGCGTAAAGGGGGATGCTTTAGGAAGGGCGAGGGCCTTTGTGGGTGCGGAAGATGCTTTATTGGATGCGACGGAGATTCGTAGAATGTATCCAAATGTTGAAGTCATTGAGGGGGCGACCCATGAGTTGAGAGGTTTGTTGGAGGGATCCGGTTGGTCGTTGTGAGGTTTGGGGAAAAGGCAAAGCAGTATCGGGAGAAGGCGACGATTCAAAGAGAAGTTGCTGATTGGTGCGCGGAGTGGATTGGGGACGATGGGCAGGGTTTGTCGGCGGTTGAGTTTGGGGCGGGGTCAGGTCTGTTTACGGAGCGTTTGTTGCGAAAGGGATTTGGTCGGGTGTTGGCGAGCGATGTTTCGGAGCGGATGGTGGAAGAGGGAAGGCGCGTGTTGCCGGGGGCGGAGTGGCGAGTCTGCGATGCTTGGGAGGCTTGCGGGTTGAATGAAGGCGAGTTTGACTGCTTGTATTCTTGTAGTTTGCTCCAGTGGGCTAAGGAGCCGACGGATGTATTGAGGAAGTGGGGACGTTGCTTGAAGATTGGGGGACGGGGATTGGCGACGATCTTCGTGGAAGGGTCGTTGAAGGAGTTCTTGGAGGGCGATCCGGACTTTGGGGCGGTGAAGTTTAGGTTCAGTGATGAGTGGGTGCGGAGCTTTGAGGCGGCTGGACTTAGCGTTGAGCGGTGGGATGAGATGGAAAGGGTATTGAAGTATGAGTCGGTTTTGAAGGGCTTGCACTCATTGCATGATATTGGGGCAGTGGAAGAAGGGCGGAAGAGCGTAGGGGCTTTGAGGGCGTTTTTGAAGGAGAGGGATCACGCGTATAGAGGGAATGGATACTTTCCGGTGACTTGGAAGGTGTTGAGGGTTGAGGTTGTGAAGGGGTGATCGGGTTGTGCGTGCCGGGTCGGCGCCCCGGTCTACAGGAGAGTGGGTGGTGTGGAGGTTCGGGGTGGCGCCCGAACCCTACCTTGATGATGGGCGGGATCAGGACGACACGGAGGTGTTATTCTCACTTCGTTCGTTGAGGTATCGCTGTCGCTTGGCAGTCCCTCCAGGATGTTGGGCAGTGCGGAGGAGTGGGTCACTCCTTCCTAGCTTAGATCGAAGATGAGGATGAAGATAGATGATAGAAGATTTGATCTTACGGAGTGATGATGAGTCTCTTTTAGTGGGTCCAGGGGCCTTTGTGGGTGGGGTGAGCGAGGGCGTGATGTAGGTCTTTGAGAAATTGGACGCGTGGGATTTCTTCGGCGCCTAGGCTGGCTAGGTGAGGGGTGGGCGTTTGGGCGTCGATGAAATGGAAATTCTGGGCGGACGTGTATTCGACGAGTTTTTGGAAGGCGACTTTGGAGGCGTCTTGTTGATGGTGGAACATGGACTCTCCGAAGAAGGCTTTGCCTAAGCTGATGCCGTAGAGGCCGCCGACGAGTTGATTGTCTTGGTAGGTTTCGAAGGAATGCGCGAGGCCGAGATGGTGAAGGCGCTCGTAGGCATCCTTCATGTCTTCGGTAATCCAAGTGCCGTCCTGATCGGGGCGGGGGGTAGCGGCGCAGGCTTCAATGACGGCTCGAAAGTTGGTGTCGATGCGGACTTCGAATTTGCCGGACGCGACGACGCGTTGAAGGCTTTTCCTGTAGTTGAATTTCCCTGCATAGAGAACCATGCGAGGGTCGGGGCAGAACCAGAGTATGGGTTGGCCTTCTGAGTACCAGGGAAAGATGCCGGTCGAATAAGCGGTGATGAGTCTGTCGACGCTGAGGTCGCCGCCGATGGCGATAAGTCCGTCTTCCTCCGCGAGTTGGGGGTCGGGGAAGATCATTTCATCGGGGAGGCGGTAGAATGGCATTTTGTGGAAGTCGGATGTCTAAGGGCATCGGCCTCACGGCCGATGATACATGGGTTAGGGAAATTGGGGGGAGTTGGTCTTGGGAGCCGAAGCGTTGTATTAGGGTTTCGTATACGACTTGTCGGGCATTGAGGTCGCCTGTTCGGGCGAAGAAGGCTTCCCATGTCGAGCGGGGAATGATTTCCCCATCGGAGCTGGAACGCGTGGAGTTGACGAGGTTGGAGGCGGAGTCGAATTCGAGCTCCCAAGGGAGTTGGAAGAGGGCTTTTGCGTCATCGGCGGTCATGAGGAGCGCGCCTAGTTTGGGGATGGAGGATTCGTGGACTCGCGTGCGGATCGCCGTCATGAACGATGCGAGCTTTAGATCGTAGACGAAGATGATGTCGGAGAGCGTTTGCAGAAGGGCGCCATTGTCTTGGGTGACTGCGTTGGGGAGGGCGAAGGTGAGGTAGTTCCCCTTTTTGCGTTTGCCGACAAAGAGAGGAAGAATGCCGCCGAGCTGGGTGAAGGTGTCTTCGGCGTGTTGAGCCATGGCCTCGTGAACGCCGGATGTCGTGGGAGGTTGTTGAGTGAGGAGTTCTTGGAGAGAAGCCATGGAAATTGTGAATTCGGAATGTGGAATGCTGAATTGTCTGGGGGTATCTAGGTTTCTTCGGGTTTTGGTTCGAATTTTAGCGAAGCGGAATTGATGCAGTAGCGGAGGCCGGTCGGTTTTGGACCGTCTGGGAAGACGTGACCGAGGTGTCCGCCGCAGACATTGCAGTGTACTTCGGTGCGGACCATCCCGTAGCTGGTGTCTTGGGTTTCGCCGACATTTTCGGCGACTAGCGGCTTGGAGTAACTGGGCCAACCGGTGCCGGAGTCGAATTTGGTTTTCGAATCAAAGAGAGGGACGTCGCAGGCGGCGCAGGCGTAGGTGCCGGTTTCCTTATGATTCCAGTATTGGTTGCGAAAAGGGGGCTCGGTGCCATGGTCGCGCATGACGCGGTAGGTCTCGGGGTTGAGCTTGGCTTGCCATTCTTCCTCGGTGAGTTGGAGGCTGGCGTCAGCCGATGGATCGACCTGCGAGGGTAGGGAGCAGGCGGAGGGCTCTTCTTCAGGATTGGTGGGTGGGTTTTGGTCGGTCATGAGTGGAATGGTGGATGGAGAATGCGGAATAGTGAAGGGGAAATGGTGGGATGGTAGAAGCATCGAGCTCACGCTCGATGATACTTGGGGGGTGGCGGATGGTAGATGAGAATTGAAGATGGTGGATTGGGGTGAGGGGCCAAGCTGGGGCTTGGCGGTCCCGGACGCGAACAGCCCGCTCCGGGGTGGGGAGCGGGCTGCCGTCTGTATTGCAGTTTGCTGTGTTTCCCTTTGGCCTGGGAATGGGGGCTCCTCAGGCTTTAGCCATCTTTCAACTCACGCCCTACATCGCCTTTCAGCCAGTCCTTCACTAAGGATGTGACGTGGAAGGCAGTCCTCTCCTGTGACGTGAATCGAAGGGGGTTCAGCAAATAGTTGTAGTCTTTGAGGTTTACGTATCCATCGGATACGATCTCGTTGTTAGCATCTCTTATTGCGTAATCGAATTTTAGTCGGGGCGGATAGATTTCCCGCATTATGCGGACATCGTCGTAGCGGTATTGCCAAGGTTCTATGGCTCCTGCGAGATCGACGTCGTTGACGCTGATTTCGATGCTGTATCCGTTTGGTAGATACCTCTTTGCTCCATCGGTGAAGGCGTCGCTTATCCGACTCAAGATGTATTCTTGTTCCTTTTCAGTCGTGAGGGCTCCTGCCTCGATGTCCGTGAATTTCTCGGGACGCTCGAAATCGATGGAAACATCCACATCGTTTTTGATTGGCTTTGCTACCGTCGCGTTCGTGGCGATCAATGCGGTTGCAAGCGAAAGCAGAGCTACTGCTTTTGTATTCATTTTTTCCTCCTTATCCTTGTTGATCGATGGAAGCGTTTTAGTTCTTCCGGTTGTTAGCGGACTGATGTCCGTTCTGAAGGATATTACGGGAAGGAGCGTGAAATGGTTTCAGATTTCGGTATTGGGAAAAGTGGGTTTCGGCAGATTTTGGATACGATGATCGGGAGAAGATCGTTGAGCAAATCTTGCAGCACTTGTAGAAGAAGAGAGAGGACGAGGAGGTTGCAGAGGCGGATTTTTAATTGACAGGGATTGTCGCCGATATTTTTAGAACGTTTTACTCAAAACACTACTTCTCATGGCTGAAGAAAAGAAGTCTACACCCGCAAAAACGGAATCGAAAAAGGAAACCAAGTCTTCGAGTTCCGACTCTGAGCCCAAGAGTTCTGCAGCGGGTCGCAATGGTAAGGGATCGGCTCCGCGGAATAATTTGTCGGAAGAATTTCGCAATAATTTCGATGGAATCGACTGGAGTAAGTAGAGTAGGGAGATAGGCGGAGGTCAGAGGTCAGAGGTCGGGGGAGGCGTTGGGAGCTGCTGAGTTTTTGAAGCGATGGCGCGTTTAGAGGGCTTGTAAGCTCCAAGTTTTACCAGATACCTTGTTGGACGAGTTGTTTGGTGGCGGCTTCAGCCCAGCCGCGGTTGGCGGCGGGGCTGGCGGGAGAAGGGTGGAGGACTTTGCCGTGTTTGATATTGATGCCTTTGAGGGCAGCGGCGGCACGCTTTTGGGCGAAGCCGCCCACGCCGATGATCCATTCGGGTTCCAGGAGTTGAACGACTTCTTTGAGGTGGGCGTCGCAGAGCTCAAAGAGGAGAGCGGATTCGGCTACTGGGAGTTTGTCGGGAGTGCGGTTGCGGGAGCTTTCCTCCATAAAGACAAGCGGGCAATAGTTGAGGACAAAATGGTCTTTGAAGAAGTTCTCGGCTTTGCCGAAGCGCTCTTGGAAGAGGTTCCAGAGGCGGCGCCCGGAGACTTCGGATTTTTCGCAGGAAAAGCCGGTGATGGGTCGTTTGGGATGCTCGGGGAAAGGATTATCGACTGGTTCCTCGATCCCCATCCAGTCGCGAGCGGAGGGAATTTCGCCGAAGGGGATACCGGTTTGGGCCATCCCCCAGGGGCCTGGATTCATTCCCAGGAAAACGATTTTCTTTTTGCTAGTTCCGTATCGCTCCAGGTAGGCCGCGTGTGGTTTCCAAGCGTAGGCGAGTGGATTGTAGACGTAGCTCGTGGGGGGCTCGAAACTAAGTTGATCGACTGCGTTGCTGAGTTCCTTGGAGGAAGCGAGAAGAGATTTGGCGAGAGACATAAATTGCTTTTTGGCCGGTATATAGATAGAGAGCTAAGGGGTCGAGGTTGAATATGGCTGCCAAGGATATGCGAGCGACGATCGCGGGCGGGCTGCTTGAGGTGGAAAATGCGTTTTTTTGAAATAGAGAGCAACGTCGGCGCGTCTAACTGGGTAACAAGGGTCACATAGGTAATCAATTTGGAAGGAATAATAAAATGATCACAATCGCAATTTATACACTTACAATCAGCGCATTCGTTCTTCTGGCTTTCGCAGAAGCGAAGCATCTCGAGGCAACTCGAGAATACAGCAGAATTCGTAAGTAAAATTTAATTACAAAGGCCATCTAATCATAGGGATGGCAGTTTTAACCGAGGCTATTCGCAGTGACGCGAGTAGCCTTTTGTATTTGGAGATTGGATATAAGTCTGACGCTTCCTGAATAGGCACTAACGATAGTATAGGGATAGAGTTTTCGGGGAGAGGCCGAGGAGATAGGCAGCAACGATGGCGATGTTGCGGAGTTGTTGGCGTAGTGGACCGATCCTTTCAAAGCGACGAGCGGAGGTAGTGACGCAAAGGCGCGACTTCTTAAACCGGCCGAATTTGCGGAGACGGCGTTGGATTTCGATGTCCTCTAAGAAGGGAAAGTTTCTGTATCCACCCAGTGTTTTGTAATCTTGGGCGCGGAGGAAGAGGGCTTGGTCGCCATAGGTGAAAAGCGTATGGTTGATTCGGCTACAGGCTGCATAGAATCGATATAGAGCCTTGTCTTGGTCGAACTGTAGAGGGAAGGAGCCGGCGATCGTACTTGGGTCCGACAGGACTTGCATAATAGATGCGCTTGCTCCGGCGGGGAGCTGAGTATCGGCGTGGAGGAAGCAAAGGTAGTTATGTCGGGCCAGGGTAGCCCCCGCGTTGAGTTGGATTCCGCGACCTTGGGGGGAGGTGATGAAGTCGGTGTCGTGGGATTTTGCGATTGCGGGGGTGGCGTCTTTGCTTCGGGCATCGGCGATTATGATTTGATGGTCGCCGGGTTGTTTTTGGATGGAAGCGAGGGTAGAAGGGAGATGGCTTTCCTCGTTGAGCGTGGGGATGATGAAAGAGATGGAGGATTTATTGTCGATTTGGGGAAGATTCCTGAATCGAGAGATTTGGCAATGTGAATATCGAACTGCTGCGGCCCCCTGCAATTTACGGAAAAGGACGGCCGAGACGGCCGTCCTTTCGGGGAAATTGATTTTATCTGAGGCTTCTTAACTGAGCTCTGCGGAATAGTAGGTGAGTTTGCTGCGTTCGAGGGAGCTGAGGCGTTTGGCGCTGGAGACGCGGCCCGGCTGCTGCGTCATCACTGGCAGCTGCTGCTCGTGAACAGGGATCCGGTCGCAGAGACGCTCCAGATCGGGGTGATCTTGAATTCGCTGGAATACGTGGGCTAGCAGGATGGCGTCGCCTTGGGCGTCGTGTCGACGAATAGAAGAAAGGCCTGCGGAGAGGCGTTCGGCTATGTCGTCCAGGGAATTGCGGAGACGAGAGAAGTCTTTCCAGAGCGTTTCGAAAACGTCCATTGTATCCACAAAGCGAACTGTTCGGGTGGGGACTTTCTTGTCGTTAAGGTGTTTGCTAATGAATCGGAAATCGAAGCGGTAGATATCGTGCCCGAAGAGGGTGGCGTCTCCAGCGAAGTTGGAAAGGGCCTGGATGCCGTCGATTGGTTTTGGGGCGCCGATGACGTGGTGATCGCGGATTCGGGTGAGCTTTTGGATTTGGCTCGGTATGGGTTTGCTGGGGTCCACGTAGGTCATGAAGGAGTCTTCGATCTCCATGCGGATACCGCCGAGTTTTACGGCCGCGATTTGGGTGATTTCCTCCTGTTTGTGTCGTAGTCCGGTAGTTTCTAGGTCGAATGCTACGATTTCCCTGATTCCCAGGAGAGGATGGAAATTTCTGAAGTGAGCTGAGCTGAGAGGCTTCACGTTTGATTGGAAATTGGTTTCGTGACTGAGGAGCCAGTCGTTTCGCGGTGGTTTCTTAATATTATTTGAGAGACTGGGTAATTCAAGCGAACGTTCCCTTTGCTCGAAGGTTTCAATGAGATTCTACAGAGATACGGATGAACCAAAAGCTTGGTTTAGAAAATCGGGGTAAGGTCAAGTTTTAGGGCTTGATTCTTAGGGGTATTAGACGGGCTTACGGCGGCGATGTTAAAAACCGTAGATTTTTTTACCCTTTATTTTGCTTTGCGGCTTTTTGGAGGCTCTGAGCAGGGGCGCTCAGGTTAATGACGAGCTTGAGGTTGCTTAAGATGTGAGCGAGGCGTTGGGCGTCTTCGATGTCGCCAGCTTGCTCCTCTCTGGTGCCGAGTCGGTCTTCGATTTCGCCCAAACGACGCGTTTCGACCTTGTAGCGCGATTGCAGTTGGTCGATGGGTTGGTCGAAGTCGATTTCGAATGGCTCCTGCATTTCTCTCCCTTGAATCTCCTGGTTTATAATCTTTTTACAAGTTGTATCCGCCTGTTTTGGTAAAAAAGTTGTTTAGAGGAAGAACGGATTCACGAAGCGCTTTATTGCGTAAGGAGAATATTGATACGGCGGGTAGCGTTTTGTTGGGATGGGGATGATGGTTGCTGGGGTTAGGATGAAGATGGAAGATGGAAGATGAAGATGGGGATGGAAGATGAAGAGGTGGAGGGGGAAGGTTGGGGGCTTGTAACTCGGGTTGGAGTTTGTTTGTTGGTTGAGAGATGAGTTCTTTGCTTTCGGGTCGCGAAATTTTGGTGGTAGACGATGAACCTTTGTTGCGTCGGCAGCTGGCGAGGTTTTTGGAGAAAGAGGGAGCGAGCGTTACTTCGGCAAGCACGTTTGAGGAGGGTAAGAACTTGTTTTTGGATATGTCCTTTGATTTCGCGATGTGCGATGTGCATTTGGGGGATGGATTGGGACTTGATCTATTGGAATTCGCCAGTGGCGTGACGGTTGTTATAATGACCGCGGATGGGGGCTGGGAAGTCGCAGTGGAGGCGATGAAGCGCGGCGCGGCGGACTATGTAGCTAAGCCTTTCGAATTGCAGGAGATACCGCTGATCTTGGCCCGTTGCGAAGGGGCGAAGCGGAGCGACCGATCGCGTCAGCATCGCTTGAAGCAGGAGAATGGCGGTGAAGGGAAGGATATTTTCTTCGGAGAGAGTTTGGCGGGAATGAAGGCGCAGTTGGATAGAGTTTTGGCAGCGGATCGGCGATTGGAGGGGCGATTGCCTCCGGTGTTGATCGGTGGGGAGACGGGTACGGGGAAATCGACGATCGCGAAATGGCTGCATGCGAAGGGACCTCGGAAGGATAAGGAATTGGTGGTGGTGAATTGCGCGGCCTTGCCGGAGAATTTAGCGGAGAGCGAATTGTTTGGCCACGAGAAGGGAGCGTTTACGGATGCGAAGGAGGCGAGGATGGGCTTGTTTGAGGCGGCGGATGGGGGAACGCTTTTTTTGGATGAGATTGCGAGCTTGTCGCTGCCTTTGCAGGCAAAGGTCCTAGTGGCGGTAGAGGAAGGTAAAATTCGTAAGGTAGGCGGCTCTCGTGAGGTGGAAGTGGATACAAGGTTGATTGCGGCGGCGAATTTGGATCTCAAGGAATTGGCGGCTGAGGGGAAGTTTCGCGAGGATCTCTATCATCGTCTGAATTTGCTGGAGGTGCGGATTCCGCCTTTGAGAGATCGGAGAGCTGATTTGCCGGCTTTGGTTGAGTATTTGTTGGAGGGAAGGGCTGGGAGATATCGACTGGACGGACCTTCGGTATCCAAAAAAGGGATGCGGCAGCTGTTGGGATACGATTGGCCGGGGAACATTCGCGAGCTTTCACACGAGTTGGAGCGGGCCATCATTTTGGGAGACCCGGATGGTTTGGAGTTTCCGGCGCTGGCTGGCGTGAGCGGGGCAGCGATGGGGAACGAGGAATTTGGCGGAGCGACTGGCGAGGATTGGTTAGATCCGGTGTGGGAGTTTCCTCTAGAGGGCTTCGATTTGGAAGAGGCGATTGATCGGCTGGTGAATAAGGCGATCGATCAGGCTGGGGGAAACGTTTCAAAAGCCGCTCGGTTCTTGGGGGTGCAGAGGGACTATATTCGTTATCGGCAGAAAAAGAAGAAGGT
>JBCCZW010000036.1:0-14267 GCA_039186805.1 Verrucomicrobiota bacterium | reverse complement strand
GGTGAGTTGTTCTTTTTCGGTTCGCGTTTCGTTGGGATCGAAGCGGTTCCAAATCGGGACCGCCGCATCCGGGTTCTCTTCTAAAACCGTTTGCTGGATGAAGCTTTGGTAGTTCGGATCGTCGTCGTCGATTCTTCCTGCATTGAGTAGGAAGCGGTTTTGGGTGGCCCAGGTGACGAGTTCTTCCTCGACATAGTTGAGATTGAGAAGAATGCCGAAATTATTTTCTCCGCCGAAGGCGTTGACTACGGTGGAGTGGACGATGTTTCCTCCAGTGCCCCAGTGTTCGCCCTGGTCGCGATACCTTCTTTCGAGCTTGTAGCGAGTGAGGCTGCCCATATCGAAAGCATTGGCAGTTTCAACGTTGACGGATCCGCCAATCGAATCGGCAGGGTGTTCGGCGGTGATGGACTTTATGATTTCCACTCCCGCGACCATTTCGGACGGGATCTGAGTCACATCGAAATTGCGCGTATCCAAGCGAGCATTCGCTTGGGATGCGCCGTTGATTCTTATGGAATTATATCTGCCCTCGGCGCCGCGGATAGTGACTTCGCCCTCGGCGTTTCCTTGGCCACCGACCACGTTCACGCCGGCAAGTCTAGAAAGAGCTTCGCCTAGGTCATCGTCGGGCAGTTCGCTTAAGGCATCGCCGCTCAGGAAGCTTCCTATGATATTGGAGTCTTGCTTCTTTTTCAGCGAGGATTTTTGGGTCGAGCTAAAGACTTCGAAGGCATCGAGTTCGTAGACGTCGTCATCGGATTGGGCGACGCCCTCCGAGGCGGCGCCTAGGATCGCGAAAGAGAGCAAGCCTTTGAACACATTGCGTACGACTTTGGTTTTTTCCGGCTTATCAGCGTTCTCATTCTGATCCACTTGGGTGTATCCATTTTTCATATTCATATCTGTTTGTTGCGTAGAGGTAGTTGGAGTGCGAGGTGAGTGAATATTTGGACTTGGCGTCGTAGCGGATCGGGTCACCGCGATGGCGCCTGTCTCATTATCCTGAATAAATTTCAGTTGGGTGTTTTCTAGCATTTGCTCTAATGCGGCTCGCGGATGAAATTCGCCGTTGACCGCATTCGTACGCAGTCCTTTGACTTCTTTGGCGTTGTACACGATTCCGAGGTCCGCTTGTTGGGCGAATTGCTTGAGGGTTCGATTCGCATTGCCTGTCGAAATATCGAAGCGGCGCGTTATTTCAGCGGACGATCCGTAGAGGCATGTAGCTCCAATGATTATCACGAACGAAAGCGCTCGCAGAATCGTCTTAGCCGCGGCTGACATTGTTGGGGTAATGGGAGAGTGTTTTGGTTTATTTAATTTGCTCTATTTTAAACGAACCCTGACGGAGGCTAATCCACTAAAAGAATTATGCAACCAATCACAGAATCTATATGGAAGATTGCCTATGGAGTTCGGATTCACTAGGCGGGTTCGTTGAGGGAGGGGAGGTGGGTGTTGCTTTATCGATGGTCTGCCCGATTATGGCGTAGGCCCCTGTTTCTCGGTCTTGATCAACGGCTAGCAGCGTTCCTTTGACCATCGCTTCAAGAGCGAGCCGTGGGCTCATGGCGCCTCTCACAGCATTGGTTTGCACGCCCTTGACGCTATCCGCGTTAAATATGATCTCCACCTCCGCCTGCTTGGCGAATTGCTTCAGTGTCTGCGCGGCGTTTCCTGCAGGCAGTTCGAAATCGCGAGCGCCTTCTTCTTTAAATAAGAGGGTCGACAGTATTCCTGCGATTAATACAAAAGCGGCGGCGCTTGCTTTAAGGGTAAATGACACTCGCGGTTCCTGGGGTGATCTTTCGAGTAAGTGGGTTCATTGATTAAGAACCTTCACTTATCGATTCCTGCTAAAGGATTTTTCGGATATTTGTTTTTTTACGTACAGGTTCGAGCGCGATGTTCATCCTTTCTGTCGCAACAATCGTAATACCAAAGACCTTTGATCGCTTGAGAGGACCCAGCGGGTCCTCCCTACCTTAAGCACCTGTAGGTGGGGATGACGCGCTGAGTCATCCGCGAAAGGGCGAATAGGGCGAGACCCCAATAACGGAGCCGGCTCGGCCAATAGCGGGATAGGTCGAATCGAGTCGTCGACGATTGTATTGAGAAACTGATTACGGATTGGATTTACCTTGCAGAGGTAAGGGCGATTTCCGTTTGTCCTCGCCACTCCGCCTTCATTCCGAAGCCGGATTCCAAGAGGCGGACGAATCCTTCGACGTTGTCCGATCGGAACGTGCTGCTTAGAGAAATCTCTTCTAGCTCGGGATCGTCGATGACGAGCTTTACGGGATTGCTGGCATTGAATTCCACTACGATATCGCTGAGCGGGACGGCGTCGAAATCGAGCAGGCGCGGCTGCCAGCGGAGTTCCTCTTCTAGCTCTTCTCTATCGAGAACGATGACCTCGATATCCGGATTTTCCTCATCGAGCGAAAGGAGCGCTCGCTCTCCGGTTGTCAGCATCGATTCGTTTCGATCTTCGACTGCGGATTCCGGATCGCTTGAGGAGTTTACCTGTACTCTTCCTTCGGATACGATCACGTCAACGAGATCCTCGCTGTAGCGCACGTTGAAGACCGTGCCGATGGCTTTTACTGAAACTCCCGCGACTTCCACGATAAAGGGACGATTGGGGTCTTTGGCTACTTTGAAATTGGCTTCGCCTTTGATGAGCTTCACTCGTCGCTCGTGCGCGGTATAGGCCGGCGTCACGATCGCGCCTCGGTTGATTTCAACGGAAGACCCGTCATTAAGATCCAAAGATTGGATACGCGCGACGAGGGCGAAGGAGGGGTCTTCGGCGGGCGATGAAACGGGGGCGGCGGCATTCGGCATAAAGGCGTATCCAATCACCGCGATTGCCGCTGCGACGGGAACGAGGTATTTCCATTGTCTCAGAATGCGCTGGAAGTGGCTTGGGCCGAAGTGATTCTCGGGAGCCAAGAGGTCTGGATTCACGCGCGCATGCTGGGTCGTTTGCAGTCCGGCGAGTCGGTCGAATTCATCCCAGCTCCAACGATGGAAAGCGATGGCGTCGCGGTGGCGTGAATCGGCTGCGAGCCATTGAGAGTATTCATCCTGCTCGGAGGGGCTGAGACCGCGGTCCATTCGCAAGACCCATGCGGCAGCAGCTTGGTCGATTTCGGAATAATCGGGAAAATTGGATGGTTGGGCTTTCATCTTTGATAGTGAGAAATGTAGCCGTTGCGTCGGAAATACTGGGCGCACTTGCGTAGGCCAATGCTGCCTTGCACCTCAACGGTGTGTACTGAAATGCCGAGTCGCTTGGCGACTTCCTTTTGGGAGTAGCCGTAGATCTTGCGTAATGTCATTACCTGTCGGCAACGCTTCGGAAGGGACTGGATGGCTTCGATTAGATGTTGAAATTCTTCTTTTATAGCGAGCGCTTCGGGCGGGCTATTTACCTCATCCACGATGCTGAGGGGATCTAGCTCTTCCGCCCCTTGCGGCCTTTCGTACTTGAGGTGCCTCAGTTGGTTTAAGGCGAGGTTTCTGGTGGTGACGAAAAGGAGGGCTCGGGGGTTGAGAATGGGACCTGAATCGTGGACCTTCAAGAGGCGCGTGAACGCTTCTTGAACCATGTCATCAACGTCATGGAGCGAGGGAAATCGTCCACGAAGCCACGATCTTAGTTCATTTTCGTGAGGGAGTACTTCGTCAACGAACCATCTGGCTTGTTCTGAATTGCGGGGCGACATTAGGGAGAAGAATGGGTTTTGGGGAACGCTTTAGTCAGTTGGGGAAACGCGAGGTCCGCTTTTCCGTTAAAACAATTTTGGAAAAAGTTCTCTCGACTGGGAAAAGCTGTAGGAAATTCGGTCAGTTTGCAACCGATCCCGCGATTCGAAGCGGGATTCTTCTCGTTTCCGACTGTGTTAGCCCTTGCTTATGAGACGTTTCTGCTAGGGGGGGTAGCTCCCTCGCTTAGGTGGCCGTATTTGGCCTAGCGACTTCACGGTGCCGCTTATGCGTGATGATTGGAAGAGGCCAAAAGCTGCAGTCATCGAGGATCGGATCGCGGATGAGACTTTTGATGTGGACGCGTTCGCGTCGATCATCGGCATGGACCGTTCGACCTTGTATAGAAAACTGATCGCCGTTTCTGGAGAGTCGCCCTCCGGCTTCATCCGTAGCATTCGTTTGAAGAGAGCAGCTCAGCTTTTGGAAAGCGGCTAATTGACGGTGAGCGAAGTGACAGAACAAGTCGGCATTTTGGACATGAGCCACTTCGGCAAGCTATTTAAGAAAGAATTCGGGCAATCGCCTACCGATTACAAAAACGCAGCCCAGAGAAGGGAAGTCGCGAATTGAGGGGCGCGGTCCTTGGCCTTACGGCCAAGGCTACGATCGGGCAAGGGGAGGTCCTTGACCTCATCCGTCTCCGCTCTTCGAGCGACGCCGAGACGGGCTGGTCGAGGCTACTTTGGGGGTTCTTGGGGGCCTGCGAGATGCGAGACGCCAAGGGGGGTACTCTCATATCATAGAGAGGTTCTAGAAAACGATTTCAACGTTCAGCCCTTTTTTGTTCTCTAGAGACAGTGTCCATTCCATACGTCGGCAAATGCGGGTCACCAGGGCGAGACCCTGACCTCCGCCAGGCAAAGGATGTCCGCTATCAAGCGAGTCGCGTATTGCGGCGAGGTCGTTCACGCCGCGGCCGTTGTCGCCGACGACCAAGCTTTCATTCGTGAGCCTTACTGATATCGAGGTAGCTTCAGCGTGTTGAAGGGCGTTGTGCAACAAGGCGCCGGAGGTGATGACAATCATACGAACCGTCAAAGGCTCAATGGGATCCCACTCCTTTGAATCGGTGATGGTTCCGTCGAAACCTTCCCGGTACTCGTCTAGCATGGCGCTCCATTCCTCTTCCATCGAAGCGCCTTCAATTTTTTGTTCTTTCCGAGCTAGAGCGAGTAGCCCTCCCACGGTATTTTCCATGCGCTGTACGGAACGTTGGATACGCTTCAGGCCTTCTGGGGTTAGGGGCTGTTCCTCCGCCAGCTCGCTCACTCCTTTTACGATATTGATCGGATTGCGTAGTTCGTGGCTCGCCTCTCGGAGGAAGGCGCGTTCGCGATCCAGTTGGCTTGTGCGCTGAACGAGGTATTGCTCCAAGGATTTAGCGAGGAGGCGGGTTTCGGAATCGGACAACCATTGTGGCGGTACCCCACTGGGGTCGCCTTTTCGTAGCCAAGCCGTGAGCTCCTTTATTGGACGGACCGAGCGGTAGGCTAGGATGATGCCGATGACGACTCCGATAATGGCAAAGCTGATGACTACCGACCACACCACCAGTCCGGCTTTCACCTCCATCGTTTTTTGCTCAGGAGTTCGTATTATGGCAACCTGTCGCGTCCCATTGGGGCGCGATTCGATGAGCAGGTGGATTTCCTCGGGGACCTCCAACTCTTCAAGGGGTAGGTTAAACTCGTGATATCCGTCTTCCAAATCCGTGATGCGTACCCCCAAGAGCTCATCGAAGGCATGCTCGGATGAAACCTCCGCCAGGCGATAATCTTCAACGCCTGTGGCAGCGTTCGCCATCACCTCCGCGAGTTGTTTGCGGTAGGTCCAATCCTCCGAGTACTGATAGACGAAGATGATGATACACCCAAACAGCGTAGTTAGCCCGATGGAGAAGAGGGCAAAGGTCCATATGAGGCGTCTACGCATCTGGGACCTTTATGGCGTGACCGTATCCTCGGATCGTGGTGATGAGGTCCTGATCAAAGGGCTTGTCGACCTTTTGGCGAAGTTGATAGATGTGGGTTCGTATTGTCTCGTCCTCCACATAGGCTTCGTTCCAAACTCGCCTTGCTAGGTCTGCTTTATTGATGGCATCGGGGCTGGCGGCGCAGAGCGCAGCCAATAGGTCGAACTCCAGCCGACTCAGGTTCAGCGGAGTTCCCTCGCGATGGGCAGAGCGAGATCCAAGGTCGAGGCAGAGGTCGCCCACCTTGATTTGTTCAGTGGTATGTCCGTGGCTGCGACGTACGAGGGCTTGAAGACGTGCGTAGAGTTCCGCGAGGGCGAACGGCTTCACTAAGTAGTCGTCGGCTCCGCAATCAAAGCCCTCCACTTTATCTTCGACTGCATCCCGAGCCGTCAGCATGATGATAGGAACTCCCAGTTGGGCTTCGCGGCGAAGTTTTTTACAGAGGTCATAGCCCGAGAGGCCAGGTAGGCCGATATCGAGAATGATTGCGTCAGGAGCGGTGGTTGCAGCGATGTGCAAGCCGCTCAGTCCATCGTAGGCATGATCGGATTCGACCTTTCGCGCGGCAAGGTAGTCGGCGATCGTCGCGGAAAGATCAGTGTCATCTTCAATCAAAAGCACCTGCATGATTGAACGCTACCAGCGGAAGAAGATTCCTGCAACTGCCGTTACCGTCGTTTTATTACCGATAACTTTGATTAAAGGACTGTCAGCGGCATCGCCCAAGTAATGTTCGATTTGGGCCAAGCTATAAAGGCTCCAGTGTTTGTTCATTTTATATTCAATCTGGATTGGAAACTCGATGTTCTTAATTCCTGCACCGGGGTCGTATTCGCGAAGGCCCGTGCGCTCCGATTCGCCTGCGGTGATATTGAATTCAGTGTCCATATAGGTGTTGTTTCCTCCGGTTAAGCCGAGACGCGAACGGATCGCCAGATTTTCGGTGAGTCGCCAGTCGTAGCCTCCTCCCGCGAACCAGACAAGGCCTTTGCCTCGGCCCAGGACGTCGGGTTGTAGGGATCCGAAGAGGTATGCGTTGCCCCAGCGATACGAGAGGGCAAAATTGCCGTCGATCGTGTCGTCAATCTCGTCCAGACCTTCGAAGTCCGCGCTTTCGCCATCGCCACCCGCCTCATACTCGAGTTGTACGAGAAAGTTTAGGTTTTCCGTAAGGTCGAAGGATCCTGAAACGCCCAAGGGATAAATCGCGTAGCGATTGTTCCAATTGTCCTTTATCATCAGTCTGACTAAACCGGTGATTTCGTTTTCGTTTTCGTCTGAGCCCGGGTAGGTCGGTTCGACTCCACTGCCGATCAAGCCGTCGACCCTCCAACGCTTGTCTTCGTAGTCTTCCATATACCATGGACCGAATGGATTTTCCGACGTATCCGCAAACGCTGAATGTATAGCGAATATAATAAAGACACTTGTAGTTATATATTTCATATAGGCTCCGATGGTTGATGTTTCGTTGCATCGTGCCAAAGCGTCTGTGAAGGAAACGTGAAGCAAGCATCAAGATTGCGTGAAAAGAAGTTCAGTCTCCATGTTGATGCTGGTCGCCAAAGAAGTAGTTGGTTTTAGACTACGGGCCTCTGAAAAACCGTCCTAAACTGACTCTATATATGGATCGTAAAGCTGGCTCGCGAAATCGATCTGCTTTCTAGGTGTTGGCTCAATTGCAGGGCAGGGGATCAGGCTGCGGTTGGGATTGATTCATTGATAAGCATGTTTGGCTCGGCTGAAGGCTTGGCCACAGTAGTGCTGAAATAGAAATTGATCAAAGCTATTTTGATTCAATTTTGGTCGAGGCTGTGGGATCGCGCGCATTGCGGCCCGAACTTGATGTCAGAATCAAAGAAATAATATGCGAATAAGATTATGCATCTATGTGATTGTTTGCATTGTTCTTGCAGTGTTTCTTGAGGGCTGCTCAAAGACCCACTATGGTGTCAACTACACCCTTTTGCGTGATTTTAGAAATTCTTCAGAATATCAGCAATTGATCGGCGAATTCAGAGCTTTCGCCATGGAATACGGCTTGATTACTGAGAGGACTTTTGAAGGAAAATTCGTCAACCTTCATAATGATGGGTCCAGTGTAAGAGATGGGCAATTTGGCAGTTTGGGTGGAGCGTCTTATGATTTAGATTATGGCATTGGCAAACTGAGGAATCGATTGCATGCCGGTACGAGCGTAGCAAGGGAAACGGAGATCCTCAAAGCATTGCAAGGAGACATAGAGGAGTTAATCGAGAGTTTTTCTTGTTGCTCGATTGATATAGTGAAAATCGTTGTCGCTTGGAGCTCCTCCAAGGGAGAAAAGTGGTCAGATTAGGATTCTTTGTCGGGGCGTAAGGATTCGAACCTGAAGACCCAAATGCGCCAGACGTTGACAGTCAGGATTTTTTGAGGGAGTTGTTCCCGATCGCGCACAAATAGACTCACACACTTCTGTCTCACTCGACCCCGATCTTGCACGGGTTGTCAAAGTATGGGGAAAGTTGCCTGATCATATGAAACAGGCGATTCGGACGATGATATCTGCGTGTGAGTAATCGGAAACTATGATATGGATACTTCCTTCGGTCCCTCGGTTACGAGTTCGCTAATAAGACGAGCAAATGGCTCTATGTTCTGCTCGGTGCTGGCTCTTTCAAGGGCGTTCATGTATCTATCGCGAGCGGTTAAGGGGATAACGGTCCATGGATAGCCTCCCGCAGCTAGCATCGCGTTCATTAGAAAACGACCGATTCTCCCGTTTCCGTCCATGTAGGGATGAATGTAGACGAAGAAGAAGTGCCCGAGAACAACGCGAGCGGCAGCGTTTTCTTCTTCTGCTAGCAGTTCGAAAAATGTAGTCATGCAGTCGGATACGGCTTCGGCCTTCATAGGAACGTGCATAGATCCTCTTATGTAGACTTGTCCGCTGCGATACCCTGCTAAGTCGCTGGGACGCAATAGGCCTGCCGTAACGCTAGGGGCGAAAAGTTCGCGATACCATGAGCCATGATCCTGATCGGCGATCTCGCCAGCATTCTTGCCGTTGAGGATGGATTCTACGCTTTTGTGAACCTTCTGAAACGATTGCCAATAGCCTCTTGCTGCCATGGCGTCTCTTTGCGCTCGATCTGCTTCGTTGTCATCAGGATTCCAATTACCGCTTCGTACACGCTCGATCATTTCTGTGGTTACCTTGTAGCCTTCGATTGAAAGCGAATGGTAGGCGTCGGTCACATAGATCTCATCTACCTTTTGCATGTATTGCGTTGCGTTCTTGGGGAGGCCAGGGACCTGCGGGAATATGCCGATCACAGGTCCCCGCATGGCGTGCCATAGCAGATTTATCCGATTTACATAGGGCGAGGTCTCTCGTTTGGGAAAGTGTAGCGTTATGCTATCTTCGAATGGATCGGACTCTCTTATCGTGTATCCTGCTGCGCTCATGGTAGCGACGATATCGTCTGCAACGCGGGAACGACCAATGTTGCGATATGCGCCTGCTAGTCTCCCGGCAACTAAGCTGTGGCCGCCATCTAGAAGATGAGATAATAGGGAAGAAGCATCCTTGAGGACCGATAGTGCAGTTCGGGCATCGTTGGGCGATTGTTTGAAAAAAGTCGGAGCAGAGGCAATCAATGCTGCTTCGAGCGAAAAAAGCCTTAACCCATTAATATCGTTCCTGTTTTCCTTTGCTGGCAAGGAGGCTCGCACATCGAGTATAGACGTGCCATGAGGGAGTTGGATCACCTTGTTTCCCGCTTTCGTTGCGCGGACCAACAGTTGTTGTGGCACTGACCAGTTGCCTGCGTGTAGGGATAGCGATTGCTCGGGCGAAAGACTCCATTCTGCGTCAAAGCGTTCGTTTAGGTACGCCGCGCAGAATTTCCAGAAAGAAGCGTACCATGCAGTGCTTTCGCCGCGCATCTCATCTGCGCGAGAGGGAACGTACCAACCTTTCATAACTTCCTGAAGGAAGCCGTTTTTCAGCAATCGCTCACGATCTACGCGGGGAAGGTCCCTCGAGCGGATCGCTGCTGCCCCATTCTCGCTTTGGAGTTTTCGCAGGCGTTCCAGAGATTTCGCCAGATTTTCCGAAGGTGATGACATGTTAGGTTTTCCAGCTGTTCGAATCTTAGGTTATTATGTTGTATTATTTTTAGGTTATCGTGTCAATTGGTTTTTAGGTTATTGTGCTATTGTGGGTTTACAGATTGGTCCTTCGCCCTGAGTTAAAGTGACTAACCATACAGCCTATCACAGTTAAGTTGCAGGATAGTACAGCTTAGTGGAGTCACTAACCTCGATTGCATCTGTGTTTGAGCAGAAGAGCTGAGGAGAGTTAGATTTACGCTTTGGTTATGAACGTACAGGCCAACCAATAGCACGGTTTGCCGACTGTGCCAATTTGTGGATTTTGCTCTTGAATCAGCTTCTTTGCCCTGAAGCTCTGTTTGCAGCAGAGAGTCGAATCAAGCAGGTCTGGCCAGCAGGTTGAATCTGCGATTTACAACCAACGGCGTGGTTATGACCGGATCACTGGATTCGAGTGACCGTGTCTGAAGAGGAAGTAGGCTTTTCATTCATCCGAACACCCAAACGCCTAGCCCGCCTCGTGGCGCTTGTCCCCGTTAACGAACGCGGTCCTGCATCATTCAAGATGCAAGGCCTACGCCAGAAATTGGGTATGGATGCGACTGACCAAGATATGTCCAGTCAGATTTTCTGATTTGGAGAAGTAAAGCAAGGATAGGAAGAGTTGAAGGTTCCCAACCTTACGCCTTGGGCGATTAAGCTGCTTATCTCCTGCTATAATCGGTTTTGCGTTTTGGCTCTATTGAGCAGCAGGCTCGCTCAGTCTTCGATGTATGAGATCGGGATGGTTCTGCCTCCATTCATGCAAAGACTAAGCGCTCTCTGATTTTCTTGATGGTTTTATTTGGTTGTGGGATTGATGCTCCACCGAACTTACCCAATAGCCATCGAAGTTCCTATTTCGCAAAGGGCTTTGGTGGAGTTTCCCGATTAGATTTTAGGGAACAGCAAAGAGACATAAGGTCGGGCTTTGCGCGGATCAAAGTTGGGAATACACTCAGCAACCACACCTTTTCGGGTGGCTTT
Organism: Verrucomicrobiota bacterium; assembly: GCA_039186805.1. Classification (GTDB taxonomy): domain Bacteria; phylum Verrucomicrobiota; class Verrucomicrobiia; order Opitutales; family Opitutaceae; genus JBCCZW01. Next base: position 3,394 of record JBCCZW010000036.1, on the reverse strand, counting down.
GGTTACTTTTCGAAGCGGAGCCAGCGGCCGCTATAGGCGTCGAGGTGAATGCTCTCGCCGAGGTTGAGGCTTTTGCCGGAGATGGGGTCCGAGACGGATTGGTAGCGGTAGTCTTTGTAATCCAAGGAAACCTCTTTGGATTCGTCATCATTGATGAAGTAATAGTGGTCCGCGGTGGAAACGGAGATCCGGTAAACCACGGCTCCGCCGCAAGCGTAGGGAGACTCGAGGCCGCCCATCGTGTGCCTTAGGGTCCAGTCTTCCATGAACGAGTTACCCGCTTTGCGCATAGCATAGGAGGCATCGGCAGCGAGGATCACTGCCGCGCCCTTGCCGTACGGGTGTTCAGTGACGGAAGGCTTTCCGGAGCGGAAGCGTTCTTTGACGACTGCGGTGGTTAGGTTTACGTCGAAGAGGAAGCCATCGAGGGTATGTTCGCCGATCTTTTGAGGGACGTTTGCAGAGTATTGCATATCGGCAATAGAAGCTCCGAAGATCTTTTCGAATGGGGTTCCCTTGCCGGTCTTCAATACGCGCCCTCTTTCGTCCCACCAGCCTCCCGGCGCGTCGATGACGAGTCTTCCTCCGTTTTTCACATACTCGTCCAAAAGTGGAAACAGGTCGGAGTTGATCGCTACTTGGGCAGGCATGTAGATCACCTTATAACGTTTTCCCAGGCCCTTCTTTAGGTCGCTAGGAGTGACGTGCTCCCATGGCATATTGGCGTTGATGAGGGCGCGGCTGATTCCGATTCTAGATCGGATCGGATAGTGCTTGAAGTCGGTTCGGCCGGGTCCGGCGACTGCGGCCCAGATCGTTTCGCTGTCCCAGTTTACCAATACGCCGACGTAAGGTTCTTTATGGGCCTTCCATAGCTCGTCTCGATAACGGTCGGCGGCCTTTGCGATCTTGCCGGCGCGTATGGCTCGGGGGGTGGGTTCAAGCTGGCGGTTGAGGAGCGCGTACTCTCCTGACTCCCATCCCGCGTTGCGATAGTTCCAGGCCCAGAGGCCGACTCCTTTGAAGCCGCCCGCCATGTAGGAGAGCAGAAGCTGGGTCATCGTTCCCTCGTCCGTGGTGTAGCTTGGCTTTTTGAATTGGGAAAGTACATTCCATCCTTTGCCGCCGGAGAACTGTTGCGGACCGCCGGTGCTTTCCCAGGTGGCGGCCCACCCTCCTTTGAACCAATCGGTGCAGATCGACGACTGCATGTAGATGCAGCGAGCGATTTCGTTGTCGGCTTCTTCGAAGTGCCAAGCCAAATGGATCGAGGGGTAGAAGGAGCCGCGATCCGTCATGAGCTCAGCGATGCCTTCCATGTCCACCGCGCGCGAAGCGAAGGGCAGAAACAAGCCCATCTCCCCGCCTGCGCGGGTCGGCTGTTCCGGGTAGATCGTTCTCTTGAACACTTCGACATTCTTGAGGTACATGTCCGCTTTATAGCGGAGAATATCGCTTACTTTCCCGTACTCGCGACCGTTCCGCGGTACGATCACGTACTTCTCATCCGGATTGAATTCGATCAGGGGATCGGCCTCGAAATCGTCCCAGGATTTATAGGGATTCGATCTTATGCCGACTTCGTAGTGATTCCAGGCGTTTGCGAGTTCATCGATGCTTTTGTACTTTTCGCGTATCCATTTTCTGAATAAAGGCACGTCGAATTCTCTGAGATACGCATCCGCGTGATGCTTGTAGTATTCGTAGTCTTCGTAGCCCGGAGGGTTGGGAATGGGGTCTCTCCAAGTGGACAAGTGTTTTTCCAATACGGTTTTTTGATGAGCTCGCATTTTGGGGTGCTCTCTGGCTTCCGGAATGCTCATATCCTTGGGCAGGCCCAGCTTTTTCAAGAGTTCGGGCGTGATGTCTTCCCAGCCTCCTTCGCCGTACCAGAAGGGGATGATTCCCTCGTCGAGAGCGATCGCCAGAATTTCTTTGGTAGTCCATTCTGGACTCGACATGGTTTGCTTCAAGTTGGTGAAGCCCAGCTCCTTCATCAGCCTGAAGTGATGGCGCATGTCTTCCTCGGTACAACCCGCCCAGGGCAAGAAAACGACTCCGTAAGGCATGGGGGCGATCTTACGGAACTTTTGCTGCATGGGGCTATCGTGGAGGCTATCGTACAGGTCGTGGTAGAATACGTCCTTCTGTCCGTTTGCGATGCTTCCTAACACAAGCAGTGATAGAATGGGGCTTAGCTTTGATATTTTCATTTTAGAGACCTTGGTAGAAGTCCGACCTAACGCGGACGCTTGGGCTTAGCCTTCGGAAAGCCATTCGGTATGTCTGGATACGGGCTTGCCGTTTTCGTCTTGCTCGTCGGCGGTAAACCAATCGGCGCGGGCTGCGTTCCCTTCTACGGTCACGCCGAGGAAACCGCCTTTTCCGCTGAAGTAGCGGTGAAAGACGTCATCCTTGCCGGGATCGCCGCCAAAGCTGTGTTCGTCGTTGATGGGCCCGCAGCCCATTTCAATCACGCCCGTTTTCGGGTCTTGGGAGCAATACTGCCAGTGGCGATCGCCGCAGATGACGAAGAGATTCTTCTGCTGGCTAATGAAGTCGCGAAGCTCTTGTCCTTCATGAGCGAATACGCTGTTGGAGTGATTGTCGGCTTTGCCTTTCTTGTCGGGGCCGACGATGGGTCCGGGGGTAATGATGAATCGGTAAGTCGCATTTGAGGCGAGGATGGTTCGCTTGAGCCACTCCTTCTGTTCGAATCCCAAGATGGTTTTGTGTGGGCCGTCTTCGATGTTGTTGGGCGACCGGAAGTCGCGGTTTTCGGTCAGCCAAATCTGGACATGCTTTCCCCAGCGAATCGTACGATAGGTTTTTTCGCCCATGGGCACTTGTTCGCGGAAGAGCTTGAGACCTTGGTCGAAAGTAAGGTCGCCGTAGGTTTGGCCGGGCCAGCAATCGTTCTTGAGCGTGTCGTGATCGTCTTTGATGAAATAGCTCGGAACCCAGCGATGGAAATTGCGATTGTGCTTGTAGGAGAACATGAGGTCCCATTTGGCGCGGGCTTCCGCTGGGTTCATGGCAAGGGGAGCCTTGTCGTAGTAGACGATGTCGCCGGTGTGCACGAAGAAGTGAGGATGGAAGCCCAGCATTTGCCGGTAAGCGACGTGACCGTTGGCGCCGGCGTCGATACTCCGAACGGCTTGGCAGGTGGTTACGATGAAGCGAATCGTCTCGGATTGGTTCGCGGTCGGGGCAGTGGCGAATCCGCCTGCGAGCGAAGCGCTGGGCTTTGCAGCTCCCATGGATTTGCGTTCAAGGATGAAAGAGTATTCTGTATTCGCCCTGAGACTACGGATCTTAAATTGATGAGTGTAATTGGTGGCGGAGCTAACCTTTTCCCAGCGGGTGGTCTTGGCGCTTTTTTCGGATTTCTCGC
>JBCCZW010000035.1:0-14341 GCA_039186805.1 Verrucomicrobiota bacterium | reverse complement strand
GGAGTCGAGGGTGGAGATGGGCGTGAAGTCGATATTTTTGTAGAGTTCGACTTCGATCTTGTTTGAGCCGGGCTGGAGTGCTTGCGTTTGCCAGCCGGTTATTTGAAATCCTTCGAGGACGACGAGCTGTACATCGATGGTCTCGCCTACGGCGGCAGGATAGTTGTAGGGGATGCCTTCGATCTGGATATTGAATTGGCGAGAGTCGATGGGGTAGGTGATATTTTGGTAGGCTCCCAGGAATTTAACTTGGATTTCGGTTTCGGGATTTACCCCGACGAATTCGACTTGGAAGGCGCCTGCTTTTTCTAAGGGGATGGTGAGGGTTTCTGAGGGATAGGCGCTGGAGAAGCTGAGGTTTTCCGTGGCTTGGGAAGTGGGCGTTTGGAAGCGGGCTCTTACGCTCTTGTGGGTGGGTCCTGTGATTTCGAATCGGAGCAGACAGGGGCCTTCTACGCTTCCGTTTAGGAGGGATGGGTATTGATCGTTGAGCTTGGCTTGGGCTTGGTTTGCGGAGGTTTCGGCTTTGTAAGGAGAAACCCAATACATCGGTAAATGGAAGTCGAAGGGGAGCTCGGTTTTGAAATAGGCGGCTAGATGTCGGTCGCGCTCCATCGCTATTTCGATTGCGGTGCTCTCGGAGATGAGGTCGCCACGCCAGCTATGGAAACTGGCTTGGGAGTCTTCTTGGATTTCGAGGGATACTTTTTGGTTTATTTGGTAGGGCGCTTCGTCGAGGAGAACCGTGTCGGCAGGCGCGGTGAGATGGAGGACTGGAGAAAGGTCTTCGAAGGCTTGCCAGGCAAATTCGTGCGAGTTGAGGTACTGCTTGGCGTCAAGGGTTTCGATGTGGTGGGGGGAGGGGAAGCCCAGTTTGGTTTGTTCGGTAATAAACGGGGTGTTTAGCCAGCCCCACTCTATTCTTCCTGGAGCGGCGTCCATGGCGTAGATCTCTATCCGGCTGCTTTCGCGATTGGTGGCGAGGGTGGGGTCGCTGAAAGAGAGGGTGAGGGAGGCGTCTGTTTGCGCGTCGATGCTGACTTCTGAATTGCCGTTATGAGCGGCGGCGAGCTTTAGGTTTTCCGTTTCGAAGCGTTCGCCGAAGACAGCGGTGTAGACTTGGGCCGCTTGGTTCGGGACGATGAGCGGGTTTTCTTGGGAAAATAGGGCTGCTTGGGGAGGGGCTTTCCAGCCGAGGAATATCCAGCCTGCCTCGGGGATGGCTTCGAGTCGAGTCTGGTCGTTTTCGGCAGCGGAAGCGACGGTCTCGCCTAGGCCGAATTGAGAGGCGATTGGTTTTGCTTGGGAGGTATATTTGATATTTTGGATTCGAAATAGCGGCGGAAAGTAGTAGGGTTCGCCGAATTGCAGTTGGACGTTTTGCGGCGCGACAGGAAAGGGGATGTCGACTTTCTGGAACTCTTCGCCGGTGGCGTCGAGGGGGATTGAGAAGCGTTCCTTTGCGGTTCCAAAAAAGGGGCTCAGGTGAAGGGACCCTTGGTGTCCATTTGAAATTTCGAAGGAGAGTATGCCGGGGGTGTTGAGTTGGTCGATTTCGAGGACGGAAACGTAGCGCTTGTCTTCCTCTTGCGAGTGAACGGCTCTGCTGTAGGGGTCGAGAGACCATGCGACCGCTCCCTCAATGGGAAAGGCTTTGTCGTAGATAGCGAAGATAGTGGTTTGCGGATAGGCGAGGATTTCGAAGCTAGATTCTTTCGATATTTGTAAGATCGGGTCCAGAGGATCGTCGTCTCGGGCGGACCTGGCTACGATGCGGTCGAGACGGTGACCTGGGTGGGTTGTCGATTCGATTCGAAGACTCTCGCCGGTGAGATAAGTGGCATTCGCTGGATTGAGACGAATCGATCCGCCTGGGCTGGGTTCGATTTTTAGCTGGTGCCCGAAAGCGATTGAGAAGGAGTCTAGCAGCAGGGCGGCGTTCTCATCCTCGAAAGGTGAGATCGCTAGACGGATTTCCACAGTCTTGGGTAGCTGAAGGTTTGCGGTGATGCTGACGTGCTTCCAGCCGTCTTGGTCTTCGGGGCCACGAGAGACGTCTAGGATCTTGGAATCCACCGAGGCAGCGATCGATGTGGAACCAGCGATCAATCTTTCCTTGACGTAAAATTGCAAGGTAGCGCTGTTTTCCAGCTGAACGTTGATGTAGAAGCTAATTTCGTCGGCGGGCCCCTCTTCAGTTCGGGTGAGGGCGAGGCTGTTGCTCCCGACCCGCGCGTCTGAGTCGACCTCGATCCAGCGGGTTCCGTTTGGGTGGGCGGGTGAGTTAGGGTCAAGGTCAAGTGCTGCTTTGGCTTCCTCGACGGTGGGTGAAGCGGCCAAGGTCTTGATTGCGGCAAAGAGGAGTGTGCCAAGCAGTAGCGCTGGCTTATGCATGGAGTTGGAGAATACGGTTATTCACTTATCTTTGACGTCGTTATTGGACTGTTTTCTTTGTTTGCGAGCGTAATTTATAGCGCATGGAAGTGAGCCCGAGGGGGCGTTTATTCCCAAACACGCCCTCAGCTATGCTATCGAAGGTCAAATTGCGTCTTGGGCCCTCGCGGGGAATTCATAATCAGTGCCATTATCGTTCTCGTTTTGTTGGGTGGGAGGGTGACCTGCCGATTAGGGCTCAAGGGGGCACGAAAAGCGTTTGGTTGCACCAAGTGGCTCTACTATTTGAGCAGAAATTAGGACGACAGTTTTAGCCACCTCCTGTCATTAGTTTCTGATAGCGAGCGTTCGTAGAGTGAAATCGAGTCTGAGGCAGGACTAGAGTTCTAGCGTATTAATGGGCTAATTTCAATCCTGATGGTGGAAGCTTCGATTTGGGGAATCAGCGAAAGGAGCTGTTTCTTAGCAGCTTGGAAATGCGCATGATTACCCCTGGATTTCGCCGATTCGTAGGCGACCATTACTAACAGTGGGTTGGTCGAAGATTTTAGCGAGCCCAGTTTGATATCGGAGGCGTCCTTTTTCGTCGAATGCCCTAAAGCTTATGTGCAGTACCGAGCTGATTCAATGCTTGTTGGAGGTGTTTGGGTGAGCGTATCGATGAAGTGATTGACGACGGGAACTGAGGTGACTCTAAGGCTGCCGATGATCTTCGATAGGCTGTAGTTGTTTGCGAACTCCTCCCTTACGAAATCTGCTAAGTTGAGTATGTCTATTCGTATTTTTCTCTTAGCGAACGAGATGCCTTTTTCGAGTTCGGTACCTTTGAAGCCGGACCATTTAACAAATTCGTGGAGGTCGTTGATGTTGCTTTGAAGAATGTGGTCGGTTTGGAATCCACCTCTTTCTTCGGCCTCTTGAGTTAGAAAGCTCAAGGCTCTGTCGAGTTTACCCAATCTGCCTGCAATTCCGTCGAGTCCTTCTTTTGCGCTATGCCGGACCTGATGTCCTGTTCTGTACGAATTTATCAGCCACGATAAGCTATTAATCGCTTCTACGTTTCGGCAGAGGTAGGCTAGGCGAGATTGAACTGGCTGGCTGGATCGTTTGGGAAGGTCAGTATTGTTTTGGATACGATTTCCGCGAAGTGCTGGTTGGAGATTCTGGTCTTATTTGGAATGGAAATTTGATTTAGGGATTTAGCGTCAGTTGGCAGATAGTGTAGAAAGCTCTCGTTGAGAGTTTCGTTACCAATCGAGCGTTGCCAGGTGTGGCGCGCGTACATGCGCCCCGACTTTTTGTGAGCAATCCGAGTGGTCCAATAGATAGGGTCTTCTTTCGTTTGGATGGAGTTGCGAAGTCCTAACGCAGAGCGAGACGGAGCTTGGAGAGGACTTTGCTTAATTCCTCGGCTTCATGATGGCGGTTAGTCTCTCTGTAGCATTCGATCAGTTGGTTGGACGAGCGTATGACATCTCGAGGGTTGACGGAGTCGGTATGTCGGCTGGCGAATTCTAGGTAGCTTTGGTAATAGGGAATCGCGGGCTTGTAGTGAGCGGTCTTGTAGAGAGACTCGGCGAGGAGGAGATGGCTGTGCCCAGGGGGTAGATTTTTTTCTGCGGCGCTTTCGAGGAGCTTGATCGCAAGGGGCCAGTCTTTTTCTGAGTGGGCGATAAGGGCCCGGTTTACGAGGGTCGAGAGGTCGGTGGGCGCGATTTTGAGGACTTGGTCGTAGGTTGTCTTGGTAAGTTCGACTTGGTTGTTTTGGAAATAGAGATGTGCGAGGAGGTGGTTGAGGGCGAGGTTGCGCGGACTGTGTTGAATTGCATTGGTGAGGATACTGATGGCTTCATCGGTCTGGCCTTCACGGAGAAGATGTTCGGCGAGGCGGAGTTGAACACGGCTGTCGTGGGGGTTGAGGCGTTGGGCGAGCGATACTTGGTCTTTGGTCGCTCCTTTCAGGGTGAGGAGATTGAGGCTTTGGTCGGCGATGGCGAATCCGACGAGAGAAAGGACGGCGGTCGTTCGGATAAGGCGGGGGAATAGCTGTTTGCTGAAGAGCCAATCGATGATTTGGGGAGTCGACTCGTGGTCGTGCGAGTGTTGGTGGGTGTTTGGGTTGCCGAAGAATATGCGGGAGATGCGGTTGTCGCGGAGCTTCCAGATGGCGCCGTCTAACATGAAGTGGTGGATATTGACGAGGGCAGTGAAGATCAGAGCGCTTTGAAAAAGATCATGTTGGAAGATGATGGACACGAGCCAGGGTCCCGGGGTGAAGAGAGCGATGCCGCCGACGGCGAGGATACTGAAGTATGAAAGGAAAGACCACTTTTGCGGAGGGGTGGCGGTTTCGGCCTTTTTCTTGGCGAAGTAGCTGGTAATCCAAAGGTACTGGGCGCAGTGCATGAAAGCGAGGGCGCCGGCGCTGAAGTAGATGGAGGGTTTTTCTGCTCCCGTGAAGAAAGTGACTAAGCTGGGTAGCATGAACCAGAGAAACTGGCTGAAATGGAGGAGCGCGGGGGCGAGGAGTTGGGAGAGGCTTTTGCTTTGGCGGTGGAGGAGCGCGAAAGCAAAAGCGCCCGCAGTGAGGAAGAGGCAGTAGCCGACGAGGCGGAGGGAGAGCGCGGCTAAAGGGGGAATTTCGAGAGGGATGGCGAAGGATCCTACGGGAGCGGTTTCGAAGATGTCGGCCACCCAGACGAGGTAGCTTCCGATATAGGAGAGGTAGAGGAGGTTGCGGGCGTCTTTGCTGGGAGTAAGGCCTGCTCGGCGGCTTAGGGTGAGGGCGATGCCGAAATTTTGGCCCGTGTAGTGCCGGGGACTCCAGATGAGGTAGATGGTGACGAGCCAGAGCGCGAGTGCGGGCGCGAGGTGGGCGCTCGCTCCTGCGATAGCAATCAGGCTGGTGAGGTAGATCGAGAAGACCTTGTATTTGTTGAATTCCTTCTTTCCCCCATAGGCCCGGTGGAGCGTGGCCATATAGTGGGGGTTGTTGCAGAAGACGGAGAGGAAGTAGAATGCGGCTCCAAGCTCGATGCGGTAGGAGGCGGCAAGGAGAGTGGTGAGCGCTATAATGGGGAGCGACCAGGCGCCGCAGCCTGCGATTAGGTCCCAGCCTGGGCCGTGAAGCCAGGGGGAGTTGGTTTGTTTTGCGACTGTAGTGTTTGAGCCCACCGATTATGGGTATCGGCAGGGATGGGGTTCAGCTTTGATTTTAAGCGCGGATTTGCGTCGATATTGTTCGATGCGGTTGGATTCCAAGGTCATCGGACTTGCTTCCGATGCTACGTTTTAAGCAGCTAGAAGCCGATGATTTGGATTTTGTGGGCGGCGGCTTGGGCGAGGAGTTTTTCTTTTTCTAGGATGATGACGCCGTCGCTTTTGAGGAGGGCGGTTTTGATGTTTTGCTCGGCCATGATGGCTAGGGTTCTCTCGCCGAAGACGGGGACGTCGAAGCGGTAGTCTTGCTTTCGCTTCACGGTTTTGGCGAAGATGAGTTGGTCGGTGTTGAAGTCGCCGGCGCGTTTGAGCATAGGGTCTGTTCCTTCAAAGGCTTCGACGGCGAGTACGGTGCCTTTGCGAACAACGACGCCTTGGCCGACGTCGAGGCGGGCCATCTCGCTGGCGATTTCGATGCCGTGGTCAAGGTAGGTTTGTTCGACCTTTTCGAAGCGTTTGGTCATGTAGCCTTCGCTGGCCATGTCTTCGTCTAGGAAGCAGCGGGCGTCGAGGGCGGTTTGGCCGTTGGCGGCGAGCTCGTCGGCGATGGCGCCGAAGATGGTCTCGGCGTTTTTGCGTTTGAGCTTCACGAGGAGGGCGGCAGCTTTGAGGTCGGGCTTGAGGTCGCGGAAGAGTTTGCCGGGCTTCACTTGTCCGGCGGCGATGGCGTAGGCGCAGCCGAAGTTGCGGAGGGCTTTGAGCCAGGAGCCGACTTTGCCGACGTTGATGACGGCCCGCTGATCTGACGGGAAGGATTCTATTATTTCTTTGGTGGCTTCTTCCTCGAAGGCGATGAGACGCACTTGGATGCCGTTGGCTCGCGCGCGGTCGGCGATGAGCTTCGGGTAGAGACCGCGACCGGCGACCAAGCCGATGGGCTTGGATGGGTCGAAGTCGGGGGGGAGAAATTTGGAGAGGGTTCCCACGGATTTGGGATGATGGGCTTCGAGTTTTTTTGCCCACAGATAACACAGATTATCACAGATGCTTTGGAAGCTTATAAATTTAGAGAAAGATATCTGTGCTATCTGTGGGAGGAGATACTTCTCAGTTGGCGACGATGTTTAGGATTTTGCCGGGGACGAAGATTACTTTGCGGATGGTTTTGCCTTCGATTTGGGCTTGGACTCGGGGCTCTTGTTTGGCGAGCTCCAGTACCTCGTCTTGTGTGGCGGTTTTGGATATCATGGCTTGGCCGCGGAATTTACCCATGACTTGGAAGACGATCTTTTGCTGATCGCTCTCTAGTTTGGACGCATCGAATTTGGGCCAAGGGCCGTAGCTGACGGACTGGGTTTCGCCGAGGCGATTCCAGAGCTCTTCGGCGATGTGCGGCGCCATGGGGGCAACGAGTTGGACGAGCGCTTTTGTGGTGGCGATGCTGACTTTCTCCTCAGCTTGAAGGTGGTTGAGGAGGATCATGATCTGGGAGATCGCAGTATTGAAGCTGAGATTCTCCAGATCTTGGCTGACCTTTTTGATGGTTTGGTGAAGGAGCGTTTGGGTTTCGGCACTGTCTTCGAAGTCGTCCTGGATTTTTGGATTCAGTGCTCCGTCTCGGCCGATGACTTCGCGCCAGAGCTTGTTGAGGAAGCGGTTGATGCCGCCGATGCCTTTGGAGTTCCAGGGCTTGCGGGCTTCGAGCGGGCCGAGGAACATGAGGTACATGCGGAGGGTGTCGGCGCCGTATTCGTTGACGACTTCTACGGGATCGACGCCGTTGCCGGCGGACTTGGAAATCTTTTTGCCGTCTTCGCCGAGGAGCATACCTTGGTGGAAGAGCTTCTTGAAGGGTTCTCGGGTCTGGACCTTGCCTTCGTCGAAGAGGACCTTGTGCCAGAAGCGGGCGTAGAGGAGGTGGAGCACAGCGTGCTCGGCGCCGCCGACGTACATGTCGGGTGCATTCCAATACTCGAGGGCGTCTTGGGAGACGAACTCTTCGGAGTTTTGAGGATCCATGTAGCGGAGGTAGTACCAGCAGGAGCCTGCCCATTGCGGCATGGTATTAGTCTCGCGGGAGGCGCGTATCCACTTTTCCCCTGCAGGCTTTTCTTCTTTGGCGGGGACGAAGGCGCCGGTCTCGTAATTGTACCAGATCTCCATCCAGTCTTCGGCCTTCTTGAGGGGAGACTCGCCGGTGCCGGCGGGCTCGTAGGACTCGACGTAGGGGAGTTCGAGGGGAAGTGAGGAGGGAGGGCAAGGAAGTGCGTAGGCGGTGCCGGACTCGTCTGTGTAGGTGACAGGTTTTTGGGGAAGCCATTCAGAGACCGCGCCGCTGGCGACTGCTTTTTCGTAGTCTTCCTTGGTGACCCAGGCGACAGGGAAGGGCTCGCCCCAATAGCGTTGGCGGGAGAAGAGCCAGTCGCGGAGCTTGTATTGGACGCTTTCTTCGCCGAGACCTTGGGCGTTGAGCTTGGCAGTGATTTGCTGCTTGGCTTCTTGCCAGGTAAGGCCGTTGAATTCGCCGGAGTTGATGAGCTTGCCGTCGCCTACGTACGGAAGCGGATCGTCGTTTTCGCCTTGGATGACCTGGATGATAGGGAGGTCGAATTGCTCGGCGAATTCGTGGTCGCGGGTGTCGTGGGCGGGGACGGCCATGATGGCGCCGGTGCCGTAGGAAATGAGCACGTAGTCGGCGACCCAGACGGGGATCTTGGCGCCGGTGAGTGGGTTGATGGCGAAGGAGCCGGTGAAGACGCCGGTCTTTTCCTTGGCGAGGTCGGTGCGCTCGAGGTCGGATTTGCCGGCGGCGGTTTTGATGTAGGTATCTACTTCGTCTTTCTTGTCGGCGACCGTGAGCTTGTCGACGAAAGGGTGTTCGGGAGAGATGACCATGTAGGTCGCGCCCATGATGGTGTCGGGGCGGGTGGTGTAGACTTCGAGGCTCTCGTCGAACCCGTCGAGTTGGAAGCGGGCGGTGGCTCCGATGGAGCGTCCGATCCACTCTTGCTGCATTTTTTTTGTGGATGCGGGCCAGTCTACGTCTTTGAGGTCTTCGAGGAGTCGGTCCGCGTATTTGGTTATGCGGAGGACCCATTGGCGGAGGCTACGGCGGACCACTGGGTGGTTGCCGCGTTCGGATTTTCCATCGATGACTTCTTCGTTGGCGAGGACGGTTTTGAGTTCCTCGCACCACCAGACGGGGCGTTTATCGACGTAGGCGAGGCCGCGCTTAAAGAGGTTGAGGAAGATCCACTGCGTCCACTTGTAGTAGCTGGGATCAGTCGTATCGACTTCGCGGTCGTAGTCGTAAGCGAAGCCAACGGACTTGAGCTGTTTGCGGAAGTGGTTGATACGCTCAACCGAGGTTTTGCGGGGGTGTTCGCCGGTTTTTATGGCGTATTGCTCTGTGGCGAGACCGAAGGCGTCCCAGCCGGTTGGATGGAGGACGTTTTTGCCTTTGGCGCGATTGTATCTAGCGAGGATATCGGAGCCTGTGTAACCGAGCGGATGGCCGATGTGGAGGCCTGCGCCTGAAGGGTAGGGGAACATGCTCAGTACGAAGTATTTCTCTTTGTCCGAGTCGTTGGAAGCGGCGAAGGTCTTGTTTTCGTCCCAGCATTTCTGCCAGGTCGATTCGACTTCGCTGAAGTTGTAGTCTGCGCTTTTGGTAGCCATGATGAAAGTTGTATGCGTCCGCGAACCGTTGTCGCCGAGAGGCTATGCCGAGTCGAGAGGACACGAAGATTCACGAAGGTGATTTCGCGTGGAGATGTTTTTATCGGAATTCGCTATTGTTATGAAAAGTGGGGGATGTTGGAGAAAATGGGGAGAGCGTCAAATAAATGGTGAGTGGTGGATTCGAAGTGTGGAATGGTGTTGGGGCCTGATCCTTTGAATCTACCTCATAAGTGGAAGCGTTATTTATGGCTTGATGCCTTTGGGGAGATTTTGTGGGGTTATGGAGTAACGTGTGTGTTTGTCCCATCTTTGTTCATACGCGGTTTAGCAACTAAACCAGTTTAATACTATGAATAAAAAGACGATGTTTTGGGCTGCAGGATTTGCAGCGGTGTGCGTTTCCGCTTCGGCGCAGGTCGATTGGGAGATTGGGGCGGATTGACCGTGGAAGATAGTGGGGCAGACGTAGACACTTATGTCGCGAGGCTTTCTCGATATCTCGCTCCTCTTTCGCGCGGGTCGAATGCTCCGTATTCAGAAATTGGGTTCGTCAATCGGGTGGGAACCTTAGGTGTCGGTTACGGCGCGAAGGATGGAGATGTGGAAGGGGATTGGTTTTCCATCAGTTACGTAGGGCGCAAGTCTGGGAGCGATCATGTGTTCAGCATGGGTTTTTCTAGAGACGACACAGATAGCATAGGGCCGGGAGAGAACCGAGGAGATGACTCAGAGGAGAGCTTCTTTTTTCGGTATTCGCGTTATTTGCCGGACAATTCGAGTGTGGGAGCGAGCCTCAATGTTGAAAGGGCTGACCCGATGACGGCAATCGCTCCTGAAATTCGGATCCCTAGTTTCGAAGGGTATCCGGAAGGGTGGACTCGGTACTCTCCGGATGAAGGGGGCGATTTTCCTTTTATCGGTTTGATAGAGGATTTCGAAATTCCCAGGATCGTTTCGCGGTCGAGTGTCGATGGAATTGGCCTCACTGTATCCGGGTGGAGATTGTTCGATCTTGGAAGTGATCAGTGGTTCACTTTGTCTGGAGAGCTTGGGTATTTGGAATCGGATGCCGATTTGTCTCTCTCTCAAGAAGGTAGCGTGCTGGACCAATTTTCGCATTCGGTGGATATTCTGAAGGGCGAGATATCAGGTCGTTATTATTTCAATCAGCGTACAAGCTTGAGCGGTACTCTTGGTCTGATTGATGCTGATGGATCCGATACGACTTTGATTGGACTGGCTCTCGAAGTATTTTTGTCGGAGACAGTGGTCGCGGCGGCAGGTATTGTGAAGGCGGATCCCTCAGGACCGGCTCCGGAGAGCGATGCGTATTTCCTGATGGGTGGTTTCCGTTTTAAGAGGGTAGCGTCACTAGTGGGCGAGTTGTCGCCTGAATCGCGACGAGGCGGCCTCTTTGATGGAGTCCGCCTTTCTTAACGGCGATCTGGTTAGCTCTGCGAGAGATCGGGATTGCATAAAGCCTATGCTCTTTAAATGGTTCGGCATCCTTGCGATGCTGAGAGGTTTGTCTCTCTCGCTCAGCGAACCATGCTATTTTACTCTCCTATTTTTCTCTTCATCTTTCTTCCGGTGGCGTTGATTGTTTTCTACGCCTTTGCGGCGAAGGGTTTGGAGCGAATCAGCATTGTTTGGTTATTCTTAGCGTCGCTTGTTTTCTATGGGTGGTGGAATCCGGTCTATGTGCCGCTGATTCTGTTTTCGATATTCGCGAATCTTGGCTTGGGAATTTCTCTTTTGCGTTTGAGCGAAGTCGATAGTAGGTCGGTTCGACGGGCTGTGTTTTGGACCGGCGTATCGATCAATTTGGGGATCATTGGGTATTGGAAGTACTATGTGTTCGTGGGGACGACTTTTAACCAATTGATTGGGAGCGGGTCGATTGTGGAGGCGATTGTTTTACCTTTAGCGATCTCTTTTTTCACGTTTCAGCAGATCGGTTTTTTGACGGATGTCTACAGGGGAAGAATTAAGCGTATTGACGCTCTGAGGTATCCTTTGTTTGTGCTTTTTTTTCCGCAGTTGATTGCGGGGCCTATAGTCAAATACGGGCAGGTAGTTCCGCAGTTTGGGAGGGGTTTGATTCGTGCTGAGATTCCCAATAATCTCTCTGTCGGCCTCGGTTTGTTTGTGGTCGGCTTGTTTAAGAAATTGGTCTTGGCCGATAGTCTCTCGTTCTTGGCAGACACGGTTTTCGATGGGGCGGCTTCGGGAGCGTCTATCGGCGCGGCAGCGGCATTTATTGGCGTCTTTGCGTATTCGTTTCAATTATACTTCGACTTTTGCGGGTACAGTGAAATGGCGCTTGGTTTGGGAAGGATGTTTGGAATTCGGCTCCCTACGAATTTCAGGACGCCGTACCGAGCCTCGAGTCTGAGCGAATTTTGGAGGCGATGGCATATCACCTTGTCCGAGTTTCTGAAGGAGCATGTTTATATTGCGATGGGCGGAAATCGGAATGGACGCCTAAGACAGTTGAGGAATCTGTGGACGACCTTTATCCTAGGGGGCGTTTGGCATGGAGCGGGCTGGACCTACTTGGTCTGGGGGGCATTGCACGGAGTCTTGGTTTGCATTAATCACATGTTGTTTTGGGGAAAGCGATCGGCAGGACAGTTGCGGTCTGGCTGGATACGACGATTGCAGTCTGGAGGGGCTTGGATGCTTACTTTCTTAACCGTATCTATGTGCTGGATACCTTTCAGAGCCGATAGCTTGGAAACCGCTTATTCTCTGTCTGCCTCTCTGTTGAACCTAGAGGCGGCTCTCGATGGGATGGAGTTGTTTAAAGTAGAAAACCAGCGGATCTTTCAGCGAGGATTGGCGAATTTGCGAATGATTGGTCAGGTTCCCGATGCGGTTTTTGGAGCGCTTTTGGGAGTTCCGCTTTTGATTATTTCTCTGCTTATCGTTCTGTTTGAACCGGATAGCGATAGACTCACTCGATGGTTGAGCGGCGATGAATCCGTGGAATCTGCGAAGGGAAATTGGCTTAGGTATGCTGTGGTGGGAGCCGTTGGGTTCCTCGTGGCGCTCAGTTACATAAACCCATCGGGAAGTCCGTTCCTCTATTTCCAGTTTTAGTGAAGGTGTTAATTAAAAGGTTGTTTGCTTTGTTTTGCGGCTTCTTGCTTGCGGCGTCGGCGTACGTATTCGTCTTTCACTATCAGTTTGGGGCTAGGATGCCGTCTGAGGCTTGGGTCGGCTGCGCGGCAATACTCAAGGAGGAGATTTTGAAAAGAGATGTATCTGATAATCGGATACTCATCTATTCGGGTTCGAATTCGATTTATGGGATAGATAGCGAAAAGTTGACTGAGGCGAGCGGTCGCGAGGTCTTCAATATGTCGCTGCACGCTGGGCTCCCGATGGAGTATCTTGTATGGCAAATAATGAAGCAGGCAAAAGCGGGGGATACGCTTTTGATGCCTTTAGAGTATGATTACTATACGGATACAGAGGGTTTCGAAGAGTGGTTTACTCATGCAGTTATGTGTTGGGAACAAGATTATTATGAGGAACTGTCGCTGTATCAGAAGTTTGAGTTCATGTCCTCCGTTCGAGCCAGCAGGGTATTTTTCGGGGCTTTCTTCAAGGCGAATCAAGGAAGGATTGATCCGTTTCTGAAGAAGTATCGAAACCCCGATCGCAATTGGATAGTGAAAGACGTCGAGGATGCCTGGAGCAAAGGCGAGTATCGCATGCCTTTATTTCCGACCTCCTATAATCGACGCGGGGATATGATGATGAACGAAGGCGGAGGCATTAGTGGGAATGACCGCTACTTGAAGGGAGAGCGAGTATCCGATTACTTTGCGGCTCACTACCGGAGTTTAATGGAGTATGCGGAAGAGAATGCGATTCGAGTCTACCTGATTTGGCCGGTATCTATGAAGAATCCTAGTTTCGATTTGGGCAAAAAAAGCGACCAGGAGCGATTCGCTCGTTTCAGGGAGAGTCTGGATTCCGAAGGAGTTCAGGTTTATGGTGATGCTGAAAAGCTGCAATTGCCACGGGAGCTCTTCTACAACACCCAGTATCACTTGAATAGCGAGGGAAGGACGGTTTGGACGGATCGAATTGCTACGATTTTGAAAGAGGCAGGAGAATTCTTGTGAGAATTCGCTTTTCTTGTTCGGCGGGGATTTGCAGGGTAAAAGACATGTTCGCTGGTATTTTGGAAGAGAAAGGTAGCATGATTTCCGTGGGGCAAAGCAGACCGTGGCGATTGCGATTAAGGATTCCTTTATCTAACTCAGGTCTATGCTTTCAGTTTTCAGAACGAGTGAAGGACCGGCTTGCAACTGGGAAGACTGTTCGTGTCGGACCGAATTTTGGCAATCGAACTGGACAGGAAAGAAAGAGCGTTGTGGATCGGAATAGGGAAGGCTTGATTTGACATGAAGGAGCAACTGATAGCCATTGTCGACGCATTGAAGCGTCTTCGGAAGTCGGGGGTGAGTCATGTGAGCGTATCGGATAGTTCGATACAGGCATTGGCCAAATATGCGCGTAGCTCGACCGAGCTGTTTGCCGAGGTTAAGGCTGAGGTGCGGTCTTCGATTCCGGATCACATCCGCACCGCATCGGCAGAGGACTTCAAGAAGGTGATGGAACATGCTCCGCAGGCGGCGAGGGAAGCCGCGAAGAGGAAGGAGGGGAGGAAGTTTCCGCCTGCGCCGATTGTGGAATTGCCGGAGGGCGATAAGCAGACTCGGTGGGATTGGCTAAGAGAAAAGGTCTTGAGTTGTCCGACTTGCAATGCGCATAAGCGCGATGGATACAAAGTTGTGTTTGGGGCAGGCAACTTGGATGCGGATATCTTTTTTTGCGGGGAAGCTCCGGGGGCGGATGAAGAGGAGCAGGGAGAACCTTTTGTGGGAAAGGCAGGACAGTTGCTGACTAGAATGATTGCCGCGATGGGGACTAAGCGCGAGGAGGTTTACATCAGCAATATTATGAATTGGCGTCCGGAGATGCCGACTCGGGTAAACAATCGTCCGCCTACGGAAGAAGAAATGGGATTTTGCTTGCCCTACTTGAAGGCCCAGTTGGATGTGGTTCAGCCGAAGGTGATTGTTGCCTTGGG
>JBCCZW010000034.1:0-14406 GCA_039186805.1 Verrucomicrobiota bacterium | reverse complement strand
GCGGGAAATCCAAGGAGTTGCGCTCTCATTGTATTGGAGATTTGGATTCAATAGTGAATCCAAGGCTTGAGAGCGATAGAGCGCGTCGGCTCGGTCTACTCCGGGATGGTATTTGGCGAAAGACTGATTGAGGGCTCGTTGGCGGCCGTACTGGTAGGCATCCAGGTAAGCGCCGGAATCGCGACTCGGATTTTCCGACTTTTGCGCGTAGCCATCTGAATAGCCGCGTTCTTCCCATGCATCCTTTTCGCCACTATCGTAGGCAGCTTTGACGGCTTCGGATGATCCGGCTGAGGCACCTTCTGTGAAGCCAGAACGGCGACCGCGTTCGATGCCCTCTCGTTGAGCATAGCGGACGCCGATTTCCTCTCCGCGGGAGCGTCCGATTTCTCTGCCGCGTCGATCGCCCTCAATCTGACCATCGCTAAGAGCGTAAGGATAGGCGTTTTCTTTGGCGACTTGGGCGAGGTCTGCTGCGAGACGGCTCAGGTAGTTTTCGGCCTTCGAGGTATTTGCTTTTACTGCTTGTAGTCGGGCGCTGGCTGCGTCTCTACGCTCTTTGAGCGGGACGAGAGCTTTGCTAAGGAGTGGGATTTTCTTGATGATGAGCGCGAGTTCCGCGTCTATTTGGGCAATGCGGGTTCGGGACTTGGCCATCGAGGGGTGCTGGGGATTTGTTTTGGAAAGCTTATCGATAAGAGCTTGAAGCTTAGCGACCTCCGCGGTGCGCTTGCTAAGCGTGGATTGGAGGGTTTTGAGTTCTTGGTTCTTCGAGCTAAAGATCTGATCCGCTCGATGGAAAGCTTGTTTGGCTCCGGCGAGATCGTAGTCGGTGGGATCCTGAGAGGCGAGACCGGCTGGGAGAGGAGAGCTCGCGATCGTCACTAGGACGAGGAATGAGAGCGCGAATCTGAATAGCGGCAGCATCATGGTGAGTGAGACGCTGCCAATAGCGTTTTTATTCAGTGTACGCTCAGTTTCCTGCCGCTTGCGGCGAGTCGAAGTTCTCTCGACTGTCACTACTTAGCGGATAGGGCCTAGTTACCCTGCTTTCTATCGATGCGGATTTTGAGGTTTTCAAAGTTGCGGCGGCGGTGGCCGATTTTTGGGTTGGAGAGGGCGTGATCGACGAAGGCCTCGGCCTTCTCCAGCTGATTGGTTTTGTGGTAGAGGTAGGCGAGGCAGTACTGCAGATAGAGGTCGCCTTGATGTAGGCGCAAGCCTTCGATGATGGCTCCGAGATGGCCTTCTTGGGGTTCGACTTTCGAGCCGATCCAAACTTCGCCAATGCGATGGTAGAGGCGGTCGCGGTTCTCTCCGAGCTCTCGCGCCTTGAACAAGTAGGAAAGGAGTTTGATGGTTTCTTCTTTGTCGTAGAATGAGCCGCCCGATTGTTGGTCCGGATGCTCGCTTCGTATCCGAGAAGAAGCGCTGAAGAGATAATCGGCTGCGGTTTGACTGCCGCGATCGATGGCCTCTTGGAATTTCTCCGCCGCGAAGTCGTAGAGTTTCTTTGAATACAAATAGTAACCGTAGTAGGCGGCGGCTCGCGGCGATTCGGGGAGAAGTTCGTAGGCTCTTATGATGTGAGGATAGGCGTCTGAAGGGCTTCTCGTTCTGAGAAGAATCATTCCGTGGATGAGCTCCACTTCGCCTTCGCTTGCGGTTCGGAGTTCGTAGCTTACGTCGTCGAGTTCTGGGATTTGGTAGAGCTGGTAGTGGTAGCGTCCTCTGGAAACGTAGCGGCTGATGCGCTTTCCGAGTTCCTCGAAGTCGATGCCGGTGATTTCTTGGAAGGCTGAATTATCGATGAATTGGTTCTGCGAAGTGAGACCGACCAGCTTGGAGAAGGCGTCTTTGGGGAGATCGTGCTGGCCGAACATAAAGTAGTGAACGAGGGCCCAGGACTGGGCGTAGAACGTGCCGCGTCCGTGGTTGGAGCTGTTGTACTCGGGAGAGCTTCGGGTGACGTGGAAGAAGCGTTCGAAAGGTATGAGCTTATTTGAACGGAGAGTAGTGACTCTCCAGGGTTCCGCTAGACCTACCTTTGCTCCTTTTTTCGAAAACTCGATGGTCGAGAAAGTCTCTGCAATGCCTTCGCTGAGCCAGGGAGGAAGGTAGAACTTTCGGGTTGTCGTGAGAAAGTGGACGTATTCGTGATAGACGATGGAGCGCGTTTCATCGAATTCACCTTCTGAGCTGATGAGGATGAGGTCGCCCTCGTAGTCTCTGGCGAACATGCCGCCGATGCTTTTCGGCTTGCCGTTATAGAGAGAGCTGAAGCGGCGGATAGTTGAGGCGTTTTTGGCGATGAATACGCGAATCTTCTTGTTTCTTCTTTCCGATAGATTGGGCAAGACGAGCGCGAGGGTGTTCTGGATGTTGAGAAGGTCTGCAATAGTGGCTTTGGTTTGGGCCTTAGAAGCGTTGCTGTAGACGAGCAGATTTTCGGTTTCTGCGATATACCACCTTTCTTTGGCCGAGACGGCGGTGAGCAGAAGGGCGAACGCCAGCGGCAAGAGTTTTTGAAGAGAGAGCGGATTCAGCATGTGATGATGGGAATTCGTCCTTCGGTCGGAAGCAAGGTCGAAAGTTCATGTGAGCTAGTTGCGTTAAAGTCTCGTTTTTCGATAGTTATTCGTTTGGGATTCGACTATTAGGTTTTCTACGCGTTATGGCAGAAGGTGAAAGAATCTCGGAATCGGCAGACGAACGTTCGGTAATTCAAAGGATCTCGGATGGGGTCTTACGCGGCGAGGTCAGCGAGGATGGCTTGAGTCGTTCGTTTAAGGGAATTCCGTATGCCGCGCCGCCAATGGGCGAAATGCGTTGGCGGGAACCGCTAGCCGTCGAGCCTTGGGAGGGAGCGCGGGATGCGACGAAGTTTGGTCCGCGAGCGATGCAGAAGCCGATATGGGACGACATGATTTTTCGCGATGAGGGTCCGAGCGAGGATTGCCTGTATCTGAATATTTGGATACCAGAGGGCTATGAGGGCGAGGCGCTGCCCGTAATGTTCTGGATACACGGGGGTGGGTTCTTTGCGGGAGGCACCTCTGAACCCCGCCAAGACGGGACGAACCTCTGCCGTAAGGGGGTCGTGGTGGTGAGCGTCGGCTATCGAATGGGCGTATTCGGTTTTTTGGCGCATCCCGAGTTAAGCAAGGAATCGCCTCAGGGAGCTTCCGGGAATTACGGTTTGCTTGATCTGGTGGCCGCCTTGAGGTGGGTAAATCGGAATATCGAAGCGTTTGGTGGAGATCCGGGGAACGTAACGATCTTTGGCGAGTCGGCTGGTTCGATGGCGGTGAGCGCTTTGATGGCTTCGCAGCTGGCGAAGGGCTTGTTTCATAAAGCGATCGGTCAGAGTGGATCGCTTTTGATTCCAGGTAGAGAGCAAATCTCTTTGGAAGAAGCGGAGCGGCTGGGCAGCGATTTTTTGGAGGGAGAGTTTTCCGCGAAGAGCTTAAGCGAGATTCGAGGGGTGTCAGGCGAGGAGTTGTTAGAGGTCCATTGGGAGAAAGGGCTTCGGAGCTTTTACCCTATCAGAGATGGCTTTTTCTTGGGAAAGGAGGCTCAGGAAATTTACGCGAATGGGGAGCAAGCGAGTGTGCCGTTGATTGCGGGTTGGACGCTAGATGAGAGCGGTCCGGGAGGGTTTCTAAAGGGCAGTAAGCCGACGGTCGAGAATTTCAAAACGAGGGCGAAGGAGGAATTTGGGCAAGATGCGGATGCGTTTCTTGCAGTGTATTCAGTGGGATCCGATGCGGATGTGAACAGGGTGGCCGCAGATTATGCGGGAGATTCATTTATTGGATACGGCACTTGGAAGTGGGTAGAGGAGCATGCTCGAACGAGCGGGCAATCGGTGTGGCGCTATCGTTTCGATCAGACGAATCCTCTACCGCAGGATGCTAAGGTAAATGAAACGCCGAGAGCGGCGCATTCGTGGGATATCGAGTATGCGTTCCGAGTAATCGATGCGAAGGATTTGCCTTGGGAGAGCGAGCATCACGAAGTCTCCGAAATCGTTTCCAACTATTGGACGAATTTCGCCAAGACGGGGAACCCTAATGGGCCCGGGGTGGCTGCTTGGCCCTCCTATAATGCCAGTGAAGAAAAGCCGGTGTTGTTGATTGATGCGAAGCCAGAGCTGGTGGAAGACCTGCATCGAGAACGCTACGAATTTTGGGACAGATGATAGGGATTGCGTGAGGCCCAGCTTGGACTGGATTCGCGGAGCCTTTGAAGGCTTTGAAGCGCTCGATGATTTAGGGAAGAATGGTTTAAGCATCCCGCTCGTCGAACTTACCTGAGTAGTCCTACGGGCGCCGTTCATGAGACGGGATAGGCAATTCTTCTCATTTCTGAGGATGGTGAGCGTGCTCAAAAATCAACTACACGGAAATTTGGTAAAAACGCGGCGAAAATAGGGTGAATTAACCTTCGTTTAAGGTTGCTTCCGATAAGCTTGGATATGCGTTTGGAGATTCGCCTCATTCAGTTTTCGTTAGCGGCAGTGTGCTGTTTGGCCTTGGCGGCGAGCAGCAAAGCGGAGTTGACGCTCAATTTTACGAGCGGGACATCGGGGAGCATTTTCTCTAGCAGCGTTTCTGGCGCGGGCGATCCGATCACGATCTCCGATACGACGGTGGACGCTTGGCGCGGACAGACTTTTGTGGCGCGGGTACCGAACGATGAAGTGGAAGCCGGTTGGTACTTGAGTATGATATCGTTGTACTTCGACGCTTTTGCGGATGGAGATCGCGTTTTTGGACCAGATGATGTGTGGACGGTGAAGATCGTGGCTTGGGATCCGCAATTCGCTAGCGACGATACTAGCGCCTGGGAAAGCGGCAGCGCGGGCGATCCTTTTTCAGCCTTTGCTGAAGAAACCGTCGTTTTCGAGGACTCGGGCAAATTTGCCAGCGATACTACCCTTGATCGGACGAGATGGCTGCGATTCGAACTGGAAGATACGGGCGCCTACTTTCTGGAAGGAGGAAAGGCTTATGTCATTCTATTCAAGTTCGAGAGTAGCGATGGAGCTACCTTCTTGGCGAGGACGACGGCGGAGCCTGGCGACCAAACGGGTGTTTCCGTCTTCCAGACCACCGGTCAGGCTCCTAGCGTTTTCAACGATAGAGATATAAAGATGTGGATACACGGATCTGCGGGGACGCCTGATGACGGACGAGATTTGGCGCCCCGCTTCGATCTAGGAGACGATATCGAGCTTCCTATGAATTGGGAAGCCTACCAAGGGACGCAAGCCAGCGGCTTCGAGGCGTTTGGGGATGGAGAGTCGCTGGCCGGCTACACCGTCACAACGGACAACGATGCCTTGTTTAGCGAATTGCCCGCTATTGACGAGTCTGGCGTATTGAGATTCAAAGCGGCGACCGATGCATCGGGATCTGCCGTCGTTTCGGTGTACGTTTCCGATACGGGAGCTACAAACAATCGGTCTGGCGAGCAAAGCTTCACGATAACGATACGCGATCGCGAAGCTGTCGCGCTTCATGTAAATGCGGATAGCGAGGCTGATTTTGGGGCTCAGGATGGCTTGAGCTGGGCTACGGCGTATTCGGATCTTCAGGACGCATTGGCGGACGCCTTCGAATATGATGAAATTTGGGTAGCGGCCGGCCGCTATTATCCCGACCAGGCTCGAGCGGGAGTGGCGATCGTTAGCGACGACGATGAGGAGGCGAGCTTTTCCTTAGTGGATGGCGTCAATGTTTATGGAGGTTTCTCAGGAGTGGAGCTTAGCAGAAACGAAAGAGACTATGTATCTAACGTTTGCATACTTTCAGGAGACATAGATCATGAGACGAATCCTGACGATTCCGAGGGAGGAATCGTAAGAGAGAATCCCGGTCAGAGAATCAAGGGGACCAATGCGATCTGCGTGGTGACGGGAACTGAAACGGGGAACACGCTTTTGGATGGATTTACGATAACGGCGGGATACAGCACGAGCTATTCGTTAGCCGGGGGATTTTCAGAAGCGGGGCGGTTGAGGAATTGCTTGATTCAAGGGAATTGGGGTAGGTCTTATGGCGGTATACGGTCTTATGGGCCTGTGTTGTCTCTGGTTAACTGCAGAGTGTATTCAAATTTTGGTAATAATGTGGGCGGCTTGAATGTGTATGGGGCTGAGTTGGATATCATTTCCTGTCGTATTCAAGGGAATGAAGGAGTTGTTGGGGACTTCTATTCTTCTATCGGCGGACTGTCGGTGGCGGGTTGCAACGGACGGATCGCGGGGACTTTGATATCCGGCAATCAGGGGCTCTGGGTAGGCGGCATTATGATTTCCGACGGGCAGATACCTGGCGAGCAAGTGAGGGTTGACAATTGTACGATCGTAGGAAATCGCGCGTGGGATTTCGAAGACAGAAGAGACGATGAAGTAGGGGGACTTCATGTTGCGTGGTACAACAAGTGGGAAATGCGCAATTCTGTAGTTTGGGGCAATGAGCCATTGGTGGATGCGGTTGCTGCCGGTATCGACTCGAGCAATACATTCCATAGTCTCGTCGAGGGAGCAACCTTAGGCGGCGACAATTTGAATGGCGCTACGACGGATGGCGATTCTTTGTTCGCCCTGCCCAAGTCCGCGGTTGACGCGCCGCATCTGGGCGGCGTCTATGCGTTGAAGGACGGTTCTGCCTTAGAGGATGCGGGAAGCGCGGTTCTTCTGTTGAGCGATAATAGAGACTTGGACGGCGACGGCGATTTGGAGGAATCCTTACCCTGGGACTTAGCGGGCAATGAGCGCGTGCAGAATGTCTTGGACGTGGGCGCTTTCGAATGGATGGCTCCGGGAGAACCGAGCGATTCGGTAGAAGATTTTCGTTCTAATTTTGGATTATCGACTGACGGGTCGAACGATGGAGAGGATTGGTCGGGTCATGGCGTCGAGAACGCCTTGTATTTCGCGTTCGGCATTCCGGAGAAGTTCGGAGAGTTTCCAGAGGTTAGCGATGAGGACTCAGGGACCTTGGGTTTGCCTCGCTTCGGGCCCTCGGAATCGGACGGGAAGATGAAGCTTACGTATTCTGTTTCCGAGGACGAGAGTTTGGAAGTGACTTCTCAGCGAATGGATGAAAGCGGCCGCTGGATCGATGTAGGCGACGAGGGCATCGAGCGTACGACTGTGCCTGTTGAAGGTGGCGATTTGGTAATCGAGGAGATATCGGCTTTGACGAGTGGTTTTGGGCTTTTCCGAGTCAAGGTAGTGTTTGATCGCGATTAGATGGGCCCTAGAAACTTAAGCTCGGGTTCATCTAGTTACTTGGAATTCACCCTGGGTCCGTCTTTGGGCTTGGGAGTGGTTGGGATGGGTATTGATTTCTTGATCCACTTCTTTGCTCATAATGAAAGCTCCACTAGTTGAAGACTCGGCGACTTTGAGAGAAGCTATCCTCGACGCTCTCGGAGATGGAGTCTATGTTTCAAGCTTGAGGTCTAAGTTGGGCAAGGGCTTCATAAAGACCCGTCGCGGGTTCGGTTACTATATCGAAAAGACGATTTAATGGATAAAGGTAGCATCAAATGGCGCATTCAGAAATGGAATGCTGTATTGCTAGTAACCTTAGCCGGCGTGATGGCAGCGGGGTTTTTCGTCTACGAGAGAGAAATGAGGCTCAGGCGACTTGAATCGGAACTCTCAAGTTTGACGGGGAGTATCATACCTAGAACGCTGAGCCCCTCTAGGCACGGACCTCGGGGCAGGGAGGGCGGGGAGAGGAGAGGACCCGAAGGCAGAGGTCTGGAGAGGTCGGATAGCCGCCCTCCGCTTCGAGAAATTCTGGATAGACCGGAGATTCGCACCGTCGATCAGATTCTAGGCGATACTGATTTCTATTTCATCGTTTGGGATAGAGATGGGAGCGTAATTGCTCGCTCTGGGAACGCTCGCGATCGGGAGGCGTTTTCGGTCGAAGGCTTGCCGGTGGCCGAGACTGTGATTTTTCGTACGGATGATTCGATAGAAGCGCGGCACGCCTTGCCTGGAC
The DNA here is from genome assembly GCA_039186805.1 of Verrucomicrobiota bacterium. Taxonomy (GTDB): domain Bacteria; phylum Verrucomicrobiota; class Verrucomicrobiia; order Opitutales; family Opitutaceae; genus JBCCZW01. Next base: position 6,382 of record JBCCZW010000034.1, on the reverse strand, counting down.
GGAGACGGTTGGTGATTGCGTATCCGATGGAGAGCTTCAATGCGGAAGTTTGGATGTTTGGGCTTGTCTTGACCTTGGGGAGCGCGATAGTGGTCATTCTAGGTGTATTGATTGGTTGGATACTTATAGGTCGAGAGACGGATCAGATTCGAATAATCTCGGATTCGGCGGTCAGGATTGCGGGTGGCGATCTGACGCAACGAGTGCCGGAAGGCGATAGCGGTACGGAGCTCAAAGAACTGGTTCGGGTTTTGAATGAGGCCTTTAGCAAGATCGAAAACTCCTTTGAGCAACAGGTCAGGTTTACGGCGGATGCATCGCACGAATTGAGGACGCCATTGACAGCGCTTTTGGCCAAATGCCAATCGGCACTGATGCGGGAAAGGACCAGCGAGCAGTACAGAAAAGCCATTGAGACCTGCTATGGCGTGGGAACGCAGATGAAGAAGATTATACAATCCTTGTTGGATCTGGCGCGAATTGACTCTGGCGAAAATGCACTGGCTCTGAAACGAACGGAATTGAGTGAGATTGTCGCTGAGTCTGTTCGAATGCTACATCCGCTAATCGAGCAGAAGTGCCTCTTTTTCGAAAGTGACCTTTCGAAAATAGAGGCGGAAGTGGACGGGTTGAGGTTTCTGCAGATCTGCTCCAATTTGATCGGAAATGCAGTAAAGTTCTCATCTCAAGGAGGCACGGTTCATTTGCGGCTCTTTGTGGAGAAGGAGGTCGTTTGCCTGGTGGTGGCGGACCGGGGGCCGGGAATCCCGGAAGACGAGATGGAGTCTCTCTTCGATCGATTCTTTACTGGAAAAGCCAAAATGCAGAATAGCGTCGAGAGCACGGGATTGGGTTTGGCGGTGGTCAAGGCGATCGTAGCTGCTCACGGCGGGTCGATTGCGGCGTCTAATCGAGTGTCTGGAGGGGCGGCGTTTAGAGTCGAGCTGCCGGTCTCGAAATCGGTAGCAAAAGAAAGCGAGACTTAAAGCTTAGTTGTCTCTTCAGATTACAGCGAATGCAAGGGGTTTGAAATTTCGTTTTTTGAGTTCTAATAGTTTGGCTGATGGCGCCTTTTGGGTGGGGCTCGGAGAGCGAGCGCTCATTGGTCCGGACTTCCGAAGGCTTCGCGCTTAATCGGGTGATTATCAAAGTTGAGGTTCCTGGCGAGGCGGTGATGTCGCAGGAAACGCTGGCGATAGTACATCTGCTCGCTTTGGGGAAATTCTGGGTTCCCTCTGAAATCTGGTTTGCCGCGCAGTCCGAGATCGGGCTTCTTTTGTGATAGATGCGTTATCAGGATGTCTATCCTTCCTCTCCGGCGGTCGATAGCCGCGAAGTGACCCGTCGCTCGGCGGCGGAATTGCTGACTTTGGAGTATTTCGAGGCGGAGCCGGGTTCGATGCCGGAAGAGGTATTCGATGAGCATCATGTGCTGCTCAATTTGAAGGAAGAGCCGCATCGGGTGGAAAATTGGCGGGATGGCGATCACCGGGATTTCGTGTATCGAAAATTTGAAGTCGTGGTGACGCCGGCGGGATTGAAGAGCGGCTGGCGATGGCACGAGAGATCGAAGGTGATCGTGGTGACCCTTGAGCCGGATTTGCTTGAGGTATTTGCCAAGAATCAGTTGGGGATTCTGTTGTCCCGTAGGCAATTGTTGGATACGCCTCAGTTCGAGGATCAGGAACTGGTGAGGATGGGTGAGTCTTTGCTCGACGCTCTGAGGTCGGATTTCGGGTCGGCGGTGATGTTCGAGAGTTTGGCGAGAGTCTTCCTGGTGAAGTTGCTCGAGCGTTATTCGGATCGATCGCAGGATGAGAGCGCGTTTTCGGAAAGCTTCGCTCCTCGGCACTATCGGAAAGTGCTCGATTTCGTTGCGAAGCATTACGACTCGCGGGTGGCGGTTGAGGACTTGGCGAAAGTGGCGGGATTGAGTCCGTTTCATTTTTCTAGGTTGTTCAAGCGGGCGATTGGGGAAACTCCGCATCAATTTTTGATGGCTTATCGAGTGGAGCGGGCGAAGGAGCTCTTAGCGGATAAGGAGAGACCGATGGTTGAGATCGCCCTTTCCTGCGGTTTTTCGGACCAGGCGCATTTCTCGCGCTCGTTCAAGCAATCGACGGGCAAGTCTCCTCGGGCTTGGCGGGTCTGATTCGCAGGATTGCGCAAAAAGTTTAGCAAGCTCGCGCAAGAAGTTTCGAGCTGGGGGCGCTAGTATCGGCTCATCACTAGAACTTACTATGAGGCACATACTATTCACTATTACTTACCTTTCAATTGTTATGAACTTGATCAAAGCAGCCGAGAACCAGCTTGAAGTAGAATTTCAAAGCCATGGCGTGGCTCTTTCAGGAGTCCTTTTTCTGCCCAATGACTATCAGGCGGGGAAGAAGGTGCCGGGAGTTGTGGTTACGGGATCTCGGACGAGCGTTAAGGAGCAAATGCCGCGCGCTTATGCGAAGGCTTTGGCGGATCGCGGGTTCGCGGCCTTGACCTTCGATTTTCGCGGCTGGGGCGAATCGCCGGACAAGATTCCGTATCTAGAGGATCCGAAGAGGAAGACGGAAGACATTGTGGCGGCTTTGGATTATCTTGCTACGAGAGATGAGATTGATGCCGGGCAAATAGGAGGTTTGGGAATCTGCGCCTCGGCGGGCTACATGAGCGATGCGGCTTTGCAGAGTCAGTACTTGAGTTCCTTGGCTTTGGTTGCGCCTTGGCTCCATGACATGCCGATCGTGGAAGCGGTTTATGGTGGGAAGGAAGGCGTCAACGGCTTGCTTGCTTTGGGAAAACAAGCTGCGGAGGCAGCCGAGCCCGTGCTCATTGAAGCAGCCAGTTCAACGAACGATAAGGCCTTAATGTATCAGGCTCCCTATTACACGGAAACCGATCGCGGGTTAATAGATGCCTATGACAATCGGTTCAATGTGGCGTCCTGGGGACCTTGGCTGGAATACGACGCGATTTCCGGAGCGGCAGCGCTGAACAAGCCTACTTTGCTCGTTCACTCCGAGCAGGCTGCGATTCCGCAGGGGGCTAAGAAATATGCGGCGAAGAGAGGCGATGAGGTTGAGTTGGTTTGGATCGATGGAGCGTCTCAGTTCGATTTCTACGATAAGCCAGAATTGGTGGCGAAGGCTGCGGACGCGGCTGCGGACCACTTTGCCGCGACAATGGAGAAATGCTCCGACTGGGTGACGACATACTCGAGGGACGAAGCGAGAGTGTGGACGGTTATAGACGCTATCGGACCTTTGGCGGACTTGCATGAGTTCGACGCCCTCGGTCGCCTGTATGCGGAACGGGTGGAATACGATTATACGTCAGTATTCGGCGGAGAAGTAGAATTGAAGAGTTCGGCGGAGCAGATGAAGCAATGGGCCGCTTTTTTACCGGGTTTCGATCTCACTAAACACACGATTTGGGATATTGAGGTGGAGGTCATGGGGGATAAAGCGGTCGCGACTTCGAAGGTGGTTGGAGATCATTGGGTGGATGACCTTTATTGGAAAGTGGAAGGCCGCTATCGCTTCGAGCTAATCAAGATCGATGGCGAGTGGAAGATTTCAGCCCACCAGTTGCTATTGGATAGGGAAGGGGGAACTCGGGATGTGTTTGCGGCGGCGATGGCCAAGGGTTGAATGGGCCGCGCAGTTTGGCAGTGCGACCTAGAGAGCCGTCACGCCGTATTTGGGAGCGGGTTTTAGGCTCGGCATGGCTTCTAGGACGTTGGCTAGGATTGCGCCGTTGGAGTCGCGGACAATGGGGTCTGCTCCCGCGTCTAGAAGGGCCTGGAGAATGGGTTCGGCAGCTTTGAATTTAAGGGCTGTGTAGAGGGGGCTCTCACCCCTTGGGTTGGGCCGATTGTAGTCGGCTCCTGCGGCGGCTAGAACGCGTATTACCGAGGGGTCGGAAGAAAAACCTACGGACTGATGAGCGGGAGTGTATCCGCGATTATTGGCTTTATTGGGATCGGCTCCTGCTGCAATCAGTCGTTCGAGCGTAGGGGTACCGGTAGCGCTTGAGGTAACAACCGCTAAGTGGATTGGGCCATTGCCTTGAGGATCGGCTGCCTGGAGGTCGGCGCCTGCTTCTATGAGTTTCTGGACGACTTCGGTATCGCAGCGGTGAAAGACGGCTACGAGTAGTGGAGTGAGGCCTTCTTCATTTTTCGATTCTAGATCGATATTGGGAAGGTATTCGGCTAGAAGCGGCCTGAGCTCTTCGAGAGATTTTGCGGGGTGCGATTGCAGAGCTTCGAAAAGGGGAGCGGGATCGAGTCGAGCCTTTGCCAATTTATTGGCTTCTACCTGATTGCGCGGCGGATCTAGATAGCTGAGCGCGTTGAGAACGGAGACATAGAGGTTCATTTCCGAATCGGGAGTTTGGTCGCCTTTCCAGCTCGTACGGACGTATTGAGCGCGCTCAGGCTGTCTTCCTTCGTAGATGGCGAGCGTGTTGCTTTCCAGCGTTTTGATCACGTCGTGGTCACATGGATACTCGCCCATGGCTTGCTTCAAACCTCTAAGCGCTTGGCTCAGGACGCTCACGTCGTAATCGCTTCCATTTGGCGAGAGCGCTCGTCCGAACCAATTGAAGAACTCCAGAGATTCGGGCGAACTGGCATCTCCTTCGAAGCTCAACCAAGCGGCTTTATGGCGTTGGTTTACTTCGATGAAATCGACTGAGCTTCCACCTGGCGAGCGAGTTTCCGAACCGTCAGACCATCGCGTGACGTCTTCCCAAGTTCGCGTGCGTTTGATGGTTGCGGGTCGAGCGTCTCTACAATTTGGATACGCGCTGCGGTAGTGGACGACGAAATAGGCAAGGAGGGGGTCGAGAATGTTCTGCTGCCGGGCGCTCTCGAGCATTTGCTTGCTTAGTTGATTGCCTTGGAGGATCCCACCGGAAGCCAATAGGCCGAAGGCGTCCATAATTCCAGAATCTAAGAGAGGACGCATGTAGGCAATGAGTGGGTCTTGAAGCCGTTTGTCCTCGGATTTGAGTCGAGCGAGATCGCCGCGATAGAGGGCGTTGAGGTAGACGGCTCCGGGATATTTTGGGCCGAAAGGTCCATCGCCGAGTCGAGCGAGGAAGGCTTTTTCATCGATTTCGTCGACTCGAGCAAGGCGGGCCTGCTTCAATTCACGCCATGTTGGGGAAAACGAAGCGTCTATATCGATTGCGTAAGCGTATCCGAAGTTCGATGCGATACTCCGCTCTTCGACTTTGTTGAGGCGGGCGATTAGCTCCTCCTTCAATTCTGAAAATGCTTTTTCGCGATTTTCCGCGAATTGCTTTATAAAGGTCGTATATGGAGGGCGTTTCGAGATGGCTCTTAGGGCCTGAGCGACGCTTTGGTACCAGCGTTTGCCATTTTGGAGAAGGGCGGAGGCGTCTTGCTTTCGAAGCTCGGAGAGCTGGGACGCGAAATACGTATCAAGCGCGGGGTCGATTTTCAGCCACAATGATTGTCTCGTGGAAGTCGATTGCTCGGGCGTGAGCTTACTGAAGAGTTCGCTGCTTGTGAGGGCTCTCAGTTCGTTGAGCGAAGACGTATCTCTGCGTTGGATACGAAGAGAGATCTGTTCTGTAGTTTGCAGAATCGATTCGCTGGCTTTTCGAGAGATGGATTGGGCGATGAATTCGCGCCCAGATTCGTTCTCAACGGGCCAGAGGTTTTTTGCGAGATTGGCTCTTTGGATTTCAAAGGCATCGGCGATTTGCAGCGTACTGGATTTGTCGATACGGTCGCTAATTTCCGTTTGCCAGGCGGCGAGGGTTTCCAGAGCCAACGCGGCGGATGCGGCGTCGAAACGCGCGAAGGCCCCGTGTTCGCTGAACGCGTTTCCGATGGATGTGGCGATAGGGGAGGTGTACAGGGGGGAGTTCGGCTTTAGGCAATACAACTGCATATCGCGAGCGACCTTGAAGGCTTCCTGTTTACTGAATTCCCCGAAGGGTTTCCCGAAATGGGGAACAAATGACTCGGGGCGAAATAAGTTCGCCAGTTGAGTCAGCCCGCTGAATTGGTTTTGCGAAGCTCCATTGGCTTCCATTTCAGCGGTCCAATCCAAGATGTTTTGAGGGCATCCACTGGGAGGAGGTCTGGTTTCGATCGGGGCGCTGGGAGGGAGCATTCCGCTCTGTTGAGCGATTCCCTGTAGAGCGATGTCTTGGAGCTGTTGTCTCAATTCTGCGACCCGCTGATGGTCTCCCGCTTGGGCCGCCTTGACCATTTCCTGCTGCAATTCGCGAGAGGCCTCGAGGACTGCTCTTGGAGATGGGATCGAGGAGGCCCGCTCCGAAGTCGACATCGAGCTCCGTGACGGCGAGGAGCTCGGTGCGAGCCTGAAGAAGATCTTCGCCGGTTCGGGCG